>CAYUAE010000059.1:0-11886 GCA_964442675.1 uncultured Methylomarinum sp. | reverse complement strand
GCGCTTCTTGGCAAATACTTGCCTTCGAGTACATAAAACAGGTTGTACTCATTATTCAATGTTGCATTAAACAAACGATAGGCTAAACGCGTCGAGCAAAACAGAATCTGGTCGCCTTCTTTCAGCTTAAAATCATCTTGCGGCAAAATATATTCCTGATCGCCCTGCTTTATCACAAACACAACCATATCCAAGCGCTTCTCACGGTCTCGTGGGTCGCGCTGTAGATCGCCTAAACGCACCGTCTTTCCCGCCCGTAGTCGTTTTAATAACGCACTGCTCTGTTCTTCATTGACGTCAATCGTAATCAAATGTGGATTACGTTTGCCGATGCGTTCGCGCAGCAAGCGGATAACCTGTTTCATTTCCTCAGCCCGACCGGGTTTATTCGCCAATAGATAGCCGAAGAACTTTTTTAACAATGGCGCAATCAACAAAAACAGGATTTTACGGGCGGTAACCAATGATGGCTGCATAATCATATCGACATTCGACGCATTGAAGGCAACCGCATTATGATGTCGATTTTGCCGAACAATAGTGAACAAATTCTTGTTGAAATAACGGGCATTCAACAAAATACCCAGATTATGACCATCATCGTCGGTTGCAGCGATAATGCCGACAGAATTTTCAATACCGGCTTGCGACAAGGTCTTAGCCGTCGTCCGGCCCACGATGTAATGTTCGATATATTCGTTTTTTGTCGTGTTCTTAGGGTCCGGGTCGATAATCGATGTTCTCATATTATATTTGGTCAACACCCGGTTGACCTCATGCCCCATTCGCCCGTACCCACAAATTATCCAGGTTCCCTGCGGCGGTTTGACATATTTATCCAGCCTCGCTCCGCGATCCCGTACCAACCAATTATTCAAGGCATAAAAGCCAGGATTGTGCATAGCTGCCGCTAACACCTTGGCATAGGTTTTAAACGGGTCAACAATATGCACTTCTCCGCCTAAGGTTACCAATGTTTCCTCAAACACATCGACCTTCGACATCGTGATAATGCCCACGTTCTTATTTAACGCGCGCGCTAATGCCGATATTTTCAAATTGCTTTCTTCGTTATTGGTAATGGCCACAACAGCCTTGCAATGGCGACTGCGAATACCCGCTTCCAGCAAATGTTTTGGTACGCCGGCATCGGCACAAAGCCCCGGCATAGACACCGTATAGTTGCGAAGCTGTAACGCTTTAATCCGCTCTTCATCAATATCGATAATGACGGCAGATTTGCCATAATCACTCAAGCCACGTGTTAACACACTGCCGGTATCACCAAAGCCACAGATGATAAAAAAAGGCCCGGGGATCTTGCGCACCTGCCGTGAAAAACGCCATTCGGCTAATGCCCGAATAAAAAATGGATTTTGCATCAAGTGAATGATGCTCCCGATCGCATATAACCAGGTGATGACACTGACATACAGACAAGCAATTGCCCAAAACCTTTGAGCATCACTAAATGGTATTGGAATTTCACCGAAACCCGTTGTCGTTGCGGTGTAAGTCATGAAATAAAACGCATGAAAAATACTCATATACTGCGTTTTTCCATCAATAACCGGCCCTGGAATAAAAACCATGCCAAGAATGGATATGGCATAAACAACAATCAATGCAATAATTGGCGTGCGCATTTCGCGCATGACAATAAAAGAAACTCTGCTTATATCAACGACATCTGCCATAGGAATTAAGATCGCATGAACGCTATTTATAGCCGTGACATTAATGTTTCGGCAACTAAAATTACAGCCGATATAATATTGGCAATCAAGGCACCACCCGTAAAAGAAACGATACTGGCCATCACCTCGGGTGTTAATCCGGTTTCGGTCACATGCACCACAACCGTCCAATAGGTTGCCGCCGCCACCAGCTGTAAGTCAGCCACCAGGCTGGTTGCTAACAATACCGCACCAATTTGGGAACGATCACCAAACTTTAAAACCGTTGCGATAAAATTAACAATGATAACGGCAAATAACTCAAATACACTATGATGTGCAGGATTATCGAGTTCGCCAAGAAAGAAACCGAAATTCAATGTCAACGCCAAGACCACAAAAAAACCAAAAATAACCTTCTCGAAATTCATTTCAATATCCTGTATAGAGCACTTAAATTTATTGGCATATGGCCTATTCTATTCCAAAAACCACCCCAATAGAAAAAAAACACTAGCCCATCAATATTATTTATTGCTAATATACAGCTTTTAAAAAAATGGAGAAAATTATGTCATTAAGTGCTATGGATTTAGTGGCCGCTGCCAAACAGACTATTACTGAAATTTCTGTTGAAGAGGCCAAACAAAAATTATCTGATATGTTGGTACTGGATGTCAGAGAGCCTGCCGAATACGATGAAGGCCATCTTCCCGGTGCTATCAATATCCCGCGCGGCGTATTGGAGTTTAAAATATCCGCCCATCCTGATTTTCAGGGCGCTGAAGACCGCGACATTCTGGTTTATTGTCAATCGGGCGGGCGCTCTGCATTAGCTACAGAAAACCTCAATAAAATGGGCTATCAAAAAGCAGTCAGCATGGCCGGTGGCTTTAAAGCCTGGCTCGATCATAATTATGATGTCGCCTGATTCTATCAGAATCGATAAATGGCTCTGGGCTGCGCGTTTTTTTAAAACGCGCAGACTCGCATCAGAGGCTGTCTCGGGCGGTAAGGTTCATATCAACGGCCAGCGCTGTAAACCTTCTAAAGAGGTTAAAATCGGCGATGCCTTGCATATCAGCAAAGATCAATACAGCTGGGATATTACAGTTAAAGGCATTAACAAACAGCGAAGGCCGGCCAGCGAAGCGGTATTACTATACGAAGAAAAGGCTGAAAGCATTGAAAAACGACGTGAACAAATCCGTTTAAACAAAGAGCAGCAGGCATTACTACCGCATAAAGAGCGAGAAAGACGCCCGACTAAAAAACAACGCCGTCAGATTCACCGCTTTAAACAACGCTAAACAGAAAAGCTTTCTCCACAACCACAGGTTCCTTTGACATTAGGGTTGTTAAACTTGAAGGCCTCATTCAAACCTTCGCGAGCGTAATCAAGCTCCACGCCATCCAGATATTCCAGATCAGCTTTTTTGACGATGACTTTAACGCCATTTTGTTCAAAAATGGTGTCGTCATCGGTCAATTGTTCGGCATAATCCAAAACATAGGCATAGCCTGAACATCCTGATGGCTTAACACCCAGTCTCAAACCAATACCCGAGCCTCTTTTAGCCAATTGTTTCTCGATTTGTTTCGCCGCACGTTCGGTTAATGTAATCGCCATATCAAGTCCTTATAATGTTTTTTAAGTTTTCAATAAAAGTATCGATTTCCTGCATCGTATTCGCTTTGCCAAAACTCACACGGATCGCACCCTTTGCAGTTTGTTCATCAACCCCCATGGCCAGCAAAACCGCACTAGGCTCACCCCCGCCGGATGAACAGGCAGAAGCACTGGAAACAGCGATATTTTTCTGATCCAATTGCATTTGCAACATTTCACCATCCACGCCTGCAATCGAAAATTGAACGGTGTTCGGCAACCTGTCCGCTTTTTCCGAAAAAATAATACACCCCGGAAGTTTCTTTAACTCCGCTTCCAAATGCAAACGCAATTGCAATAAAAGTTGCCAGCGTGACTCAAGATCAGACTTTGCCAGCTCACAGGCTTTACCAAAACCAACGATAGCGGCAACATTTTCGGTTCCCGCTCTAATCCCCGACTCCTGGCTACCACCTCGCAGCAATGGTTTAAGCGCAAAATCACGCGCGGCAATCAACGCCCCACAACCTTTCGGGCCATATAACTTATGACTGGACAGGCTCATCAACTGCGCATTTAACGCGTCAAATTCCAGTGCTATTTTACCGGCAGCTTGTACCGCATCGGTATGGCAGACGATACCTTGTTCGCGTAGCCTGGCAAAAACCGGCGCAATATCCTGGATAACACCGGTTTCATTATTCGCTCGCATGATTGAAATGAAATCATTAACCTCTAACCCCATATCGTCAATGGCGGCATCGAGTACCTGGCCTTGAGTATTGACCGGCACTGTCGTAATGGGCTGGTTTTGAGGCGCAACAGATAAAACGGAAGGGTGCTCAATGGCTGAGGCGACACAGCGATGCCCTGGCGCAAGTTGCGCTAAGGCCAAATTATTCGATTCGGTTCCACCGCTGGTGAAAACAACTTGAGACGACTGAACGCCGACGAGCTCGGCCACTTGTTCACGCGCCGTCTCAATTGCCGTTCGTGATAAGCGCCCAAGCCGATAAAGACTCGAGGGATTACCATAAAACTGCTTTAAAAACGGCAACATCGCATCGAACACTGCATCGTCAAGCGGCGTCGTAGCATTATGATCGAAATAGATCATGGCGTTATAATCGTTTTAAACTGAAACCTGATCTTGCCGGGCCTGGAATTTTATCACCGCCGCCGCATCCTGGTCTTGCCGCATTGCCACCTCATTCACAAAGTCTTTTTCCATCAAGGAAGCCAAGGAAATGCCCTGTAAATACTGTCGGATTTGTTCGCTCAAGCCCATCCACAAATCATGGGTTAAACAGGGCAAATTATTTTGACAGTCCCCCGTCCCACCACATTTAGTCGAATCGACCTGCTCATCCACCGCCGTGATGATGTCGGCAATACTGATTTCATCGGCCGGACGACTCAAACGATAGCCTCCGCCAGGGCCACGCACGCCCTTCACCATGCCGGCCTTACGCAAACGTGCAAATAATTGTTCCAGATACGAGAGCGAAATGGTTTGACGCGTTGCAATATCCGTTAACGTCACCGGTTTGTTTTGACTATGAAATGCCAGATCCAGCATTGCAGTAACCGCATAACGGCCTTTTGTTGTCAGCCTCACTGAGACACCTATATATAACCAATTTAAGTAAGGTTACTATATTAAAACCCAGTAATTTAGTCAACTTTTAACCCTATCCATACCTACAAGCCTGACCCAAGATATTCGCCATAACCCGGTTAACTCTCGCCTTTGATTTCGCAGTCATCCAACTCAGGTATTGGTTCTTCATCGACAGCCATGCCCGCTGCATTCAATGCAGCCCGCATTTTCTCCAACTGTTTATCCATGATATGAATATGATCGAGCATATGGTTGATGGCATGCGCAACCGGGTCAGGCATATCGGTGGTTGCACCATAGGCATCAAAGCCCATTTTTCGGGCGATTTGGTTACGCTTGTCTTTCACTTCTTTTGAATCTATCAGATGTGCGGGAATACCAACTACCGTAGCGCCGGCAGGCACCGGCTTAACCACGACCGAGTTTGACCCAATCCTGGCCCCTTCGCCGACTTCTATCGGACCTAAGACCTTGGCGCCTGCGCCCACCACAACGCTATCTTTTAAGGTAGGATGCCGCTTGCCCTTGTTCCAGCTGGTGCCGCCTAAGGTGACGCCATGATACAGCGTACAGTCATCACCAATAACCGCTGTTTCGCCAATCACGACCCCCATACCATGATCGATAAAAAAACGCCGGCCAATGGTCGCGCCGGGATGAATTTCAATACCGGTCAACCAACGCCCGATATGCGAACTGAAGCGTGCCAGCCAACGAAACCCCATCCGCCATAATCTATGACTCACACGATGAATCAACAAGGCATGAAAGCCCGGATAAGCTGTTACCACTTCAAACACACTCTGAGCGGCAGGGTCACGCTCAAATACGCACTGAATATCTTCTTTTATCCGCTCAAACACGTTTATTTCCCATTGTGATGCTGTGAAAATCGCAGAATACCACGCAAAATATCAAGCTCTTTCACATCCAGTTCAACCCGGTTATAAATCCGCCGCAGTCGGCGCATAATCGAGCGTGATTTATCTTGATGCAAAAAACCAATATCATCTAACGCCTGTTCCAAATGCTGATAAAAGCCTTCCATTTGCGCCGCAGTCGCCAACGGCTCACGTTCAGGTTTGGCTTGTTTTTGGTATTGCCCGCTCGCCATAAATAATTCATAGCTCACAACCTGAACCGCCGCCGCCAGATTCAGCGAGCTGAATTCAGGATTACACGGAATACGTAACAAAAACTGGCAGGCATCGAGTTCCTCATTCTTCAAACCTGAATGCTCACGACCAAAAAGCAAACCAATTTTAGTGTCCTGATAGTCGGGACTGAGAAATTTCTCGGCACACTCACGCGCACTTAATTCCGGCCATTGAATGGTACGATCCCGGGCGCTGGCCCCCACAACAAACTGACAATCTGCCACCGCTTCGGATAAAGAGTCACAAATTTTTGCACCGCTCAACACATCGCTTGCACCTGCCGCCCGGGATGTTGCATCGGCATGCGGGAATACTTTAGGCCGCACCAGACGCAAATCCGACAAGCCCATATTTTTCATTGCCCGCGCCGCTGCGCCGATATTTCCCGGATGCGACGTTTCGACCAAAATGATGCTGAAATTTTCTAACACCATGTATCCTGCTGCTGAAAAAGGCTTTATTTTAACAAATGATTTGTTATTCTATTGGGTTTATTTATTTCTGCTTGAAAACCAACATGCATCCAATGTTAAACATTGCTGTTCGCGCAGCAAGAAATGCCGGCGACATCATCCAACGCGCTACCGATAATATCGGTCAACTACACATTAACCGTAAAGGTCAGTACGATTTTGTATCAGAAATTGACTTCAAGGCCGAACAGGAAATCATTAAAACAATTCGCCAAGCCTATCCTGATCATGCTTTCTTAGCTGAAGAAAGCGGCGAACACCAGGGTAATGATTATGTCTGGGTGATTGACCCTTTAGATGGCACTACAAATTTTTTACACGGTTTTCCACAATATGCCGTATCCATTGCATTGAAAGTAAAAGGAAAACTTGAAATCGGCGTTATTTACGACCCTACCCGAAATGACTTGTACACCGCAGAACGCGGTGGCGGCGCCATGCTGAATAACCGCCGTATTCGCGTCTCCAACCAAACAAAACTGGATAGCGCATTGCTCGGCACCGGCTTCCCATTCAAATCCGATGAATATCTGGACGCCTACCTGGCCTTGTTTAAACCCTTATGCATCGCCACTTCTGGCATCCGCCGTGCTGGCGCTGCCGCATTGGACTTAGCCTATGTCGCCTGCGGCCGCCTGGATGGTTTCTGGGAAATCGGCTTGAAAGAATGGGATATGGCGGCAGGCATTCTGCTGATCAAGGAAGCCGGCGGCGTCGTGACCGACTTTTCGTTCAATGACAACTATCTTGAAAGCGGCAATGTCCTGACCGGCAGCCCGAAAATGCATCAGTTGATGTATAAAACGATAGAGCCGCATATTGATGACAAGATTAAATAAAATGAGGATCTTCCGCCACCCATGGTTCAACTCACGTTACCTTACGCCTTCAGCAAAAATTAATTTTGGACTTGCCTCTCATTTTTAACCATTAAAACTTAAGTTCAATTGGATTTTAGTGTTATGTCACCCATACTTGGAATAATCTTTCGAGCGACTGATTAGATTTATTCCCAATGATGGAGGCAGCGATGTCAAACAAACGACTATTTCATATTTTTTGTACGGGACTGATTTCAACACCCGTTTTTGCTGCACCCATTTTGAATAGCAATAATGGTCATTATTATGAAGTTCTCTGGCAGCCCAATGGCTTCACATGGAATGAAGCTTATACCGAAGCGAACACTCTGACGTATTCTGGTTTGCAAGGGCACCTGGCCACTATCACATCGCAGCAGGAATTTGACTGGATTACAAGCAACCTGAATTATGAAGGTACTTTTTTAGGCGGCACCGACCAGAACAGCGAGGGCACCTGGCAATGGGTAACCGGCGAGACATTCAATTTTACGGCCTGGGAGCCTGGTGAGCCTAATTCATGGATGGGCTATAATGAAGATTATTTGATGTTCTGGTGGAAAAACAACAACCCTGTCGCCGGCTGGAACGATACTGTCAATGATCCATTCTCTCTAGTTGGGTTTGATTTGGGCTATATCGTTGAATACGATGGCTTATCCGTATCCGGCGATATACAGAACATTCCTGCTCCGGCAACCCTCTCACTACTAGGCATAGCTTTTCTGGGTTTTTTCACACTGGGCCGAAGAAGCCCCAAAGGAAAATAGCCCTTCCGAGATAACAATGACAATACTTCATATCAGATAACTGAATTTTCATCTCCCGCCTTTTTTATCAACAGTAAGCTATAATCAAATCAAACTTTACTCATCCTATTACTGAGTAATCGATTTCGATCACTCCCTCTTATGCCTGGAAAGACTCTTTATTATCGCCATCTAGCGTCCATTATTTTTTTCTCTGTTCTACTTTCTGTTGTCAGTAAAGTCGCTGCTGCACCCCAAGATTCGCCGGACAAGCTTTATCATCAGGCTCTGGAAATGGCTCGCAGTGGAGATTTTAACCGAGCACTTCCTCTATTATCCAACCTATCCCGAGAATACCCACGTATTCCCCGTTATCAATATGATTATCTCCTGGTTTTGCTCTGGGCAGGAAAAAACGACCAGGTTTTACACCTCAGCCAACAGATAAAAACAGAAACCGCGCCTGACTATGTGCTCGCAACCATCGCACGGGCTTCGCGAAATACAGAGCAGTTTTCCAAAGCGGAAGGCATTTATCGAACATTATTAAGCCGCAGTCCTGAGCATACCGACTATATGACTGGGTTGGCCAGCGTCCTGATTGATCAACATAAAACATCTGAAGCACGAAAACTACTCAACAAATTATTATCCTCTCACCCTGATAATACAGATGCTTTAATGGTATTAGCCTATGCCGAAGAATCCGATAATGATTACCTGGCTGCCAGCAAACTGTATCAAAAAGTACTGATATTAAAGCTCAATTATCAACCCGCTATCCGAGGTCTGGTTTTTGCTCAAAGTGCAGCTAAATTTTTTGATTTGGCCTACCAAAACGCGCTTTTATACCGGCAGGCTTTTTCTGACCAGGAATGGCTAAAATTACATTGGGATCTAGCTGCCAAACTTATCCGCTGGGGTGAAATTCCCAACAAACAGTATCCTTATCAATATGCAGAGACCCATTACGCAGTTACCCGTATTCAGGAAAATCTTAAGATGCTGAAAAAAATGCAGCCAGAAAATGCAGACATATGGCGAAACAGAGCTTATTTTGATTTACTGGTTGCCTACAGAGACTGTAAAAAAATGTCTGACGCAATCCATTTATATAAAAAACTACAGCAACATCATATAAAGCTACCTGCCTATGCCAAGATTGCCGTTGCCGATGCATTCTTATACGAAGAACAACCCGACCAAGCGCGAGACCTGTATCTTGAAGTCTTGAAAGACATCCCTAAGAGTTATAATGCTCAACAGTCATTGGTTTATGCCTACTTGGAAAACGAACAGCTTGAGTTGGCCAATGAATTAGCCAAACAAATGGCTCAAAAACAACCGGCAAAGCTCTGGTTTAAAAAACCCGGCCACAAAAATATCCTTTACTCGCGGGGCAACCCTAAAAAAACAGAAACGGAATTGGCCGCTGCGGTTATGGAAGCCTTCTCCGACCGCTTGGACATTGCCTTGAAAAAAATCAATTTTTTATATAAAAATGCCTCATTCAATATTGACATCCGTAATGCCCGAGCCAATATCTACTATTACCGTGGCTGGCCCCGCCAAGCCTATCAACAGTTAATTGCCGCATTAAATCTCGACCCTGAACATATCGGGCTTCGCAGCAGCCTGAGTCAGGTATTGCATGAATTACGCGAATACCAAAAAGAAGAACAAAATACTCAAGCGCTTTATCAAAAATATTACAAAAACAAAGGCGTGCAACGACAAAAGCGTTTATGGACGATTCATAACCAGCGGGAATTGAAGATTTTTACCCAAGCTGAGCTATCTAATACTGATAGCAACATAGCCTCTCCCGTTAATGGGAGTGAGCAGGTTAGCCTCGATAGCTACTTATACTCCCAACCGTTACATTACAATTTCCGCTTATTCAGCCACTTTAACTGGCAAACTGGCATTTTTAATGCAGGCAATAGTCGCGATCTAACCCGCGGATATTTCAGACGTTATGGACTCGGGCTGGAATACGCCGTTCCTAATTCAATCCTGACAGGTGAAATACATTACGATAATTCAACCTTGGAAACAGTTGGTTTTAAAGGAACGCTTGACTATCAGTTTAATGACTACTGGTCTTCAGGGTTTACCTTTGATAGCCGAAGTAATGCCATAGGCCTTCGAGCTTTAAGTACTGGTGCAAGTAATGGACAAATTATACAAGGTGTCACTGCAGCAGCCTATACAGCCTATGTAACCTACAGAATGCATGAATCTCGTCAATTCACACTCAGTCAGCAATTTTACGATTACAGTGATAACAACAAAAACTATGCTATAAATTTTAACTATTTTGAACGCTGGATTTCAGGACCCCTCTACAAATTTTCAACGTATCTTAATATTGGCACCTCATTAAATACTGAACAATCAGGTAATTATTATCACCCCGAAAATGATTTTACTAACACTATAACCTTTCATAATAATATTCTGACCTACAGAAATTATGACACCACTTTTCACCAGAACATTGTCTTGAATGTAGGCTACTACTGGCAAAAAGAGCATACCAATAATATTCATAAATACCACCTTGATCCTACCGGCAGCATTCAGTATGAACATATCTGGAAAACATCAAACCGTTATAATTTGACCTATGGTGCCATACGCAGCTATGCCGTTTATGATGGGGATCCAACTGCTTCATGGCATTTTTACTTAAATCTGAATGTTAGGTTCTAATACAATGCTACGGGTTCTCACTGCCTTATTATTCTTTCTCGTATTTAATACTGCCGCATCACCCACTCGCCCTGTAGATTTCATCAGCATCTGTTATCACGACGTCAAAGATGAATGGGATGACAACCCGATGACAGTGACTACCGAACAGCTGATTAAACAATTATCCTGGTTGAAAGGACATCATTACCATCCCGTCAGCATCCAGGATATTCTGGATGCCAAAGCGGGCATCAAACCTTTGCCATCAAAGGCTGTCCTGTTGACTTTTGACGATGGTTATCAGAACTTTTATCGGCGTATTTACCCTATTCTAAAAGAATTTAATTACCCAGCTGTTTTTGCTCTGGTAACCAGTTGGATGGAGACGGCTGACAATAAACTGGTGCATTACGGTGATGAGCTGAAGCCCAGAGAAGATTTTTTAAGCTGGAAACAAGTCAGAGAAATGATTGCCTCTGGCTTGATCGAAATCGCCTCCCATAGCGACAATCTGCACAGAGGCATTCAAGGCAATCCACAAGGTAACCAACAACCTGCCGCAACAACGCGCCAATATTTTCCCAAACAAAAACGCTACGAAACCGATCGGGAATTCCATAGCCGAATTAGCAACGACCTGAAACAAAGTGCTTCCACTATTTTTCTGCGCACAGGAAAAAGACCGCGTGTTATCGTCTGGCCTTATGGCGCTTATAGCGAGGAAGTCGCAGCCATAGCCCAAAAACAGGGGATGTTTTTATCCTTCACTCTGGAAACAGGCCTGAACACCCTTGATAGCGAAGTGGTTCAACGCTACCTGGTGATGGACAACCCGCCCTTACCTGACTTTGTCTATGACCTCACTCACCTGGATAAAATAGAGCCAATAAGAGTATCCCATGTTGATCTGGATTATATTTATGATGAAGACCCTGAACAAATTCAACACAATCTGAGCAAACTGCTCGACAGAATCAAAGCGCTACGAATCAATACCGTCTACCTGCAAGCCTATTCAGACCCCGATGGCGATGGTAATGCCGA
>CAYUAE010000058.1:0-12069 GCA_964442675.1 uncultured Methylomarinum sp. | reverse complement strand
AATCTGGTTGTAAATTCATCAACCTAATCACGTCCGCGTAACATCAGTTAAATAACAATATTTAAACGGGTGAAGGGAAAAGAGGGGCTGTATTTTACAATTCATTGTCTTGGATATTGGCAATTTTCATAAAATATTTCAGAAGTCCCTTTTTTAGGGGTTTATTTCCGTGAATGGGGATGGAAATAAGAATGGTTGTTCCATCTTTTGAATAAATATGATGGCTGCCACGAATACGCTGAAGAACCCAGCCTCTTCTCTCAAGACATTTTGCAAACGTTTTTCCAGATATAGATTTCAAATAGCAATCTCCAGTACCTGGTCTTTTGCGGTTAATTTCAGGTCGCTCATCTCTATAGATAAACAGCCTTCTACAGCTTCGTTAATATTACTTAAAACTTCGTCAATGCTGTCGCCTTGTGTGGCACAACCAGGAATAGAGGGCACTTCTGCCCAATAACCGCCTTCTTCTGCTTCATGGATGATTACTTTTAGTTTCATGGCTTTCTCCGAAGGGTATGTGATAGTTTGCTGTAGATCGTCAAATCATAGGAGCTTGGATAAATTCTGTCAAAGATCTCTTGATTCTGAAAAAAATGCATCAATATCCCAAAGGCTGGTACGGCATTTATGCTGAACCAGATGATTGAGGGTGCCGTTAGAAGGCGTTGACTGAATAGGTTTTTTGAGTACGCTCACGTTATACTGGGCGTAGTTTTTTACAGGAGAAAATAAGATGACACAGCAAAATGTAGCGCAAATTGAGAAGGATATTCGTGAAGCCGTAAGTTCGGGGGAAGATGTTTATCAGAAAGTTCGGGATATTACCTTGAAGGCGCTGACCGAGCATGAGCTGGATGAGGCGAATATCAAAGCCGTGGTCGAGGCCATCAGCAAAGGCATGACACAGGGCTTAGATACCACAGAAGATGTGGCTAAGCGTAGTTTTGAGGAAGCGGCCGAGGCATTGGATGATGCGTTGGTGAGCGCGGCCGAAGCGACGAAGCTGGCGGTGGAGGAGGCGGCTTCAAGCGTGAAGGCGTTTTCTGAGCAGGATATTAAACGCACAATTGAGGATTTGAAGGCGTTGGAAGATTTGTTTTTAGATACCTTGACCGAGGCAGGGAAAGAAAGCAGCGAGCTGGTGCAGAATATTGTGAATAATTTTGTTCAGCATGCACGCCATAGCGGAACGGCAGTTGGCGACAGGGTGCAGAAGCTGGTCGATGCCTTGTTGGAAGTGAAGGATAACAGTGGCAAGCTGTTATTGGAGGCAGCGAGCGATACTGCGGCAAAATTGGCAAAAATAGGCAGCGGTATTTTAGCCGGTATTGCAGAATCATTAGAGTCGCGACACAAGTGATTGGCTTGCCAGGATGAGTATGTTTTGGGGAATGATCAATGCGGCGCGTGATTTAGGGCGTGTACAGGAGATTGCCGGTATATTGATCCGCTATGGTTTTGGTAGCGTGGTGCAAATGCTGGGGATGAGTCAGGCGCTGGAGCGGGTTGGCAAAACCTTGCATTGGCAACATGCTGAACAGCTGGCAAAACTGGATACGCCGCAGCGTTTGCGTCGTGTGCTGGAAGACCTGGGGCCGACGTTTATCAAGATGGGCCAGATTATGGCGACCCGGGTTGATTTGTTCCCCCCGGCCTATATTGAAGAGTTTGGTAAATTGCAGGATCATGCGCCGCCTGTCGATTTTGCTGAACTTTTACCTCAGCTTGAGCAGGATCTTGGTTCAAGTATCGAGGAGGTTTTTCTGGATGTCGATAAAACGCCCTTGGCGGCGGCATCATTAGCTCAGGTTCATCGGGCAGTTTTAAAAGACGGTACGGAAGTGATTTTAAAAATCCGTCGCCCGGGCGTTCGGCGGGTGATTGAGGCGGATTTGAGATTGTTGAATCGCTTGGTTGATATCATTGAGGCGGATGAAACAGAGCTGCAGCGTTATCATCCGCGGGAAATTGTACGACAATTTTCGCAGTCCTTGCGGCGGGAGCTGGATTTTGCAGCAGAATGCCGGAATGCGGAGCGGGTTGCCGAAAGCCTTAAAGATAATCCGCATATTGTTATCCCTAAGGTTTATTGGGAATGGACCGGTGAACGATTGAATGTCCAACAATATATACGCGGTGTCCCTGGTAATCGTATCGATCAGTTGGATGAGGCGGGGCTAAGCCGAAAATTGTTGGCCGAGCGTGGTACCGAGGCGATGTTGAAAATGATCATGGAGGATGGTTTTTTTCATGCCGATCCGCATCCTGGTAATGTCATTTATCTGCCGGGCAACCGTTTGGCGTTTCTGGATTTTGGCATGGTCGGTCGGTTGACTGAAGATCGCCGTGATCAGGTTGTCAGCTTTCTCTATGGTATGGTCAATCAGATGCCGGAACGTGTTGTGCAGATTCTGGAAGACTGGTCGGATGTCATTCAGACCGATGAACAGCAGTTGTCGATAGAGATTGAAGCGTTTGTTGATCAGTACAGTTCTTTGGCTTTGAAGGATGTGAATTTGCCGACCATGATGACGGATTTGATGGCGATTTTGCGCGATCATAATTTGTCATTGCCGCCGGATCTGGCGTTGTTGATTAAGGCCTATATTACGCTGGATGGTTTTGGTCGCCATCTCGATCCTGATTTTCAGGTTCTGGTTTTTGCCACGCCTTATATTCAACGCTTAATGGTTGAACGTTATCGTCCTGATGCTGTCGCAAAACGAGGCTGGCGCAACATTCTGAGTATGGCCGATATGTTGGCCGCTTTTCCAAAGGAAATGCATCATTTACTCAGGGCGACGCGTAAAGGTCTGATTCCGGTTGAAATCAGTGTAAAACGTCTGGATTCGCATGTCGATAAGATTGATCGCGCAGTCAGTCGGTTGACTATGGGAATTGTGACGGCTGCGTTGATTATCGGTACGTCGATTATGATGACGGTGAAAGGTGGGCCGGAAATCATGGGGCTGCCTGCGTTTGGTTTTTTTGGCTATATATTTGCCGCCTTAGGCGGGATTTGGTTGCTTTTCTCGATCTGGCGCAGTGGTCGGCGGCATTAATATGGCATTCATTTTTTGTTGTTGATTGGTGTATGTATAAAAGTTGATGAAATGTAAGGTATTGTGAGTTTTTTCATCAATAAAAAATGATGTTGTATCAGGTGTGTCTCAGGCGATGTTCGTTTGATTTCAGATGAATTCTTAAAGGAGAGTTTTAATGCGGTATCTACAGCAAACAGTCATTTTGGTTGTTTTATTATCGATGTCCTTTTCGGCATCTGCTTTTACAACGTGTCATATCCGGTATCAATTGGAAGGCTGGTCTTTTTTTTATAAAGATTATCGGGGGCAAGGGGTTGTGGAGTGTGAAAATGGACAGTCGGCTGAGGTCAGGATTGTTTCCCGGGGTGGCGGTTTGACGATTGGCAAGTCAGAAATCGATCGGGGAACCGGCGTTATCACCGAGGTTAAGGATATCGGCGAAGTATATGGTGATTATATTTATCTGGATACGCATGCCGGTTTGACCAAATCGGTTGAGGGTGTGGTGATGACAAAAGGCGAGGTGTCACTGGCCTTGACTGGTATAGGTCGAGGGGTCGATGTCGGTGCGTCCATTGGAGTTTTTACTATTTTGCCGCGGTAACTGAGTATGACGGATTTTGATAAAAAGATTCAGGCTGTTGGTGATCGACTGATTTCTCTTTTTCATTATTTAGCGCTGTTTTGTATCGGCTCCACCATAGTCTGGTCGGCAGTTTATGAATATTCGTTTATGGTCAAATCAGGCCATGCTTCGCTGGAAGATATTTTGTTGCTGTTTATTTATCTGGAGCTGGGGGCAATGGTCGGCGTTTATTTTAAAACCCAGCGCTTGCCTGTTCAGTTTTTGATCTATATTGCCATCACGGCCTTATCCAGACATCTGGTGATTGATGTGCAAATTGTAAAAGATGTATTTCATCTTTATTTGCTGTTGAGTATCGTGTTTGCCATTCTGATGTTAAGCGGAGCGATTTGGCTGTTATCCTTTACCGCCAGGCGTTATGGTTGTCCTGATGATTTGAATGCTTTGAAGGAGCAGGAAACGACAGATGTGGAATAAGGAAAATAATAACCAAGCACTTTACTAGGGATTAAAATAGGACTAAAATAGTCCTCATTAAGGAGGAGTTATGTTGCGGTTGAGTAAGTTGACCGATTATGCCACGGTGATTTTGAGTTATATGGCTGAAAATAATCACAGGGTTTATACGGCGCAGGAAATCAGTGAAACGACAGGAATCGCTTTGCCTACCGTCAGTAAAATCCTGAAAAGACTGGTCAAGGCCGGTGTGTTGTTTTCGTTGCGTGGCGCAAAAGGGGGTTATCGTTTGGCACGGTCGCCGGACAAGATTACCGTCGCCGCAGTGATCAGCGCGTTGGAAGGGCCAATTGCATTGACTGAATGCAGCAGCTCACATAAAACCTGTGATCAGGCCAGTGGCTGTCATATCCAGGGCCGCTGGAACCTGATTAACCAACGTATTTCCAATGCGCTTGAATCGGTTACCTTGGCAGATATGATTCTGCCGGCGGCTCAACCCGAAGAACATATTATCTCCATTAACAGTTTATATCGCTAGCAGGCAAGATTAATCATGACATCAAATGCGCAAGAAATTGAAGACCTGATTGGGCAACAGGACTATGAAGCCGGTTTCGTAACCGATATTGAGGTGGATACATTTCCGCCAGGTCTGGATGAGGATGTGATCCGGCGCTTGTCAAAAGTCAAAAACGAACCGGATTTCATGTTGGAATATCGGCTGAAAGCTTATCGGCATTGGTTGACAATGACCGAGCCTGATTGGGCACAACTCAATATCGAGCCGATTGATTATCAGGCCATCAGTTATTATTCCGCGCCTAAGAAAAAAGAAGATGGCCCGAAAAGCCTGGATGAGGTTGATCCTGAATTACTGGAAACCTATAAAAAACTCGGTATTCCGCTCGATGAGCAGGAAAGGCTGGCTGGTATTGCAGTTGATGCGGTGTTTGACAGCGTTTCGGTGGCGACCACATTTAAGGGCAAGTTGAAAGAGGCGGGCGTTATTTTCTGCCCGATTTCAGAAGCCCTGCAAGACTATCCAGAACTGGTAAAACAATATTTAGGCACGGTCGTTCCCTCGGGCGATAATTTTTTTGCTGCCTTGAATGCCGCGGTTTTTACCGATGGGTCGTTTGTCTATATTCCCAAAGGTGTGCGTTGTCCGATGGAATTATCCACTTATTTTCGAATCAACGCGGCCAATACCGGGCAATTTGAACGCACGCTGATTATTGCCGATAAAGGCAGCCATGTCAGTTATCTGGAAGGCTGTACCGCACCGATGCGGGATGAAAATCAATTGCATGCCGCGGTGGTGGAGCTGGTGGCTTTGGATGATGCGGAAATCAAGTATTCGACCGTACAAAACTGGTACCCCGGCGATAAGGATGGGAAAGGCGGTATTTATAATTTTGTGACCAAAAGGGCCGAATGTCGTGGCAAAAATTCCAAAGTGTCCTGGACTCAGGTTGAAACCGGTTCGGCGATTACCTGGAAATATCCCAGTTGTGTATTGCTGGGAGAAAATTCTGTCGGTGAATTTTATTCAGTCGCGTTGACCAATAATCTGCAACAGGCTGATACCGGCACTAAAATGATTCATATTGGTGCCAATACTCGCAGCACCATCATTTCCAAAGGCATTTCCGCCGGGAAGGCACAAAATACCTATCGCGGCCTGGTCAAGGTGGCAAAAAGCGCAAAACATGCACGCAACTACACGCAGTGTGATTCGTTGCTGGTCGGCGACCGCTGTGGCGCACATACCTTTCCGTATGTTGAAGTCAAACAGCCTACAGCCAAAGTGGAACATGAGGCGACGACCTCAAAAATCAGTGAGGACCAATTATTCTTTTGCCAACAGCGTGGATTGTCGGCCGAAGATGCAGTGTCGATGATTGTGAATGGTTTTTGTAAAGAAGTCTTTAAAGAGTTGCCGATGGAATTTGCGGTAGAGGCGCAAGCCTTGCTCGGCATCAGTCTGGAAGGCTCGGTTGGTTAATTATTGAATTTATCCGTAATTCAACTGAATTACATCAAAGAACAGGAAAAAAAATGCTCAGCATCGAAAATCTTCATGCCAATGCCGGCGAAAAGCCGATTTTGAAAGGTCTGAATCTACAGATTAATCCTGGCGAAGTGCATGCCATCATGGGGCCGAACGGGGCCGGGAAAAGCACTTTGTCACATGTGTTGACGGGTAAGGAAGGCTACACCGTCACAGATGGCAAGGTCACGTTTTGTGGTAAAGACTTGCTGGAAATGGCACCGGAAATCCGAGCGCGGGAAGGCATCTTTCTGGCGTTTCAATATCCGGTGGAAATTCCGGGCGTCAGCAATATTTATTTTCTGAAAGCAGCGCTGAATGCCATGCGCAAACATCGTGGCCAGGATGAAGTGGATGCGATGGATTTTTTGACCTTGGTGAAAGACAAGGTCAAATTGCTCAAGATGGATGAAAAGTTTCTTTATCGCGCGATCAATGAGGGCTTTTCAGGGGGTGAAAAGAAGCGGAACGAAATTTTACAGGCAATGATTCTGGAGCCGAAACTGTGCATCCTGGATGAAACTGATTCCGGTTTGGATATTGATGCCCTGAAGATTGTGGCCGAAGGCATCAATGCTATGCGATCAAAGGAGCGCTCATTCCTGATGATTACGCATTATCAGCGCTTGCTGGATTATGTTGAGCCGGATTTTGTGCATGTCCTGGCTGATGGCAAAATCGTTAAAACCGGCGGGCCTGAATTGGCCAAAGAGCTGGAAGAAAGTGGTTATAGTTTTCTGGAACAGCAGGTTGCATGATGACTGAGACAGCTTCATTGGCATTGATTGAGGATTATCCGCAGCTTAAAGCCGATTTGCCGGGATACGATGTGGACTGGTGTCGGGCGTTTCGTGAACAGGCATTTAGTCAATTTTCGGCATCGGGCTTTCCATCGCCGCGAGAAGAAGAGTGGCGTTATACCAATGTATCGGCGATTGAAAAAAAGCGTTTTCATTGGACACTGACTGAAGCGTCGATCGATACGGCATGGTTGCAATCATTGTTTCTTGACGATTGCTGGGCTGTGGTATTGATTGATGGCGTGTTTTCATCCGACTATTCCCGGTTGTCGGGATTGCCGGATGAGGTTATGGTCGCTTCTGTCGCCGAAGTCTTGAACACAAACCCGGATGCATTGAAGGATTATTTGGGCCAGGCCGTTACGGATAAAGAACATAATTTTATCGCCTTTAACAGTGCCTGGTTTCGTGATGGGGTATTTATTAGCGTCGCGGCGGGTGTCAGTCTTGAGCAGCCTATCCAGATTGTTCATGTTACAACGCAGGCGGAAACATTGTCGTGTACGCGGCAGATTTTTGTGTTGCAAGAAGGTGCCGCCGCAGAAATTATAGAAACTTATGCGGGTCAGGACTGTGCGTATTTGACAACGTCGGTCAATGAGGTTTTTCTGGCCGATAAGGCGCGATTGAGCGCCAGCAAGGTTCAGCAGGAAGCAGAGCTTGCCTGGCATTTTGGTGGCTGGTATGTCAAACAGAGCGATCAGGCACAGTTTACCCATCATCATTTTGCCTTCGGTGGCTTGTTGACCCGCACGGATATTCATTGCGATCTGGAAACGGCAGCAGAATGTGAGCTGAATGGTTTGTTTTTAGGTATGAAGCGGCAGCATCAGGATTGTCATACGCGCATCGTGCATCAAAAGCCGGATGCTATCAGTCGCGAGCAATATAAAGGTGTGCTGGATCAGCGTGCGCGGGGCGTGTTTCAAGGGCGGGTCATTGTGGCACAGGATGCTCAACGTACAGATTCACAGATGAATAATCAGAATCTTTTGTTGTCCGAGCATGCTGAAATCGACACCAAGCCGCAGCTTGAAATTTATGCCGATGATGTGAAATGTGCCCATGGTGTCACGGTAGGGCAATTGGACGAAACGTCTGTGTTTTATTGTCAGTCGCGCGGGCTCGATGAAGAGAGCGCCAGAAATATGCTCACATTTGCCTTTGCTAATCAGATGGTTAAAAAGATCGAGCTAAAAGGTCTGCATGATCATGTGTTGTCACTATTATTACAACGCTTTCCACAACAAGGTGTTGACAGTAGCTGGTTATAACTTAACAATCACTCAAAATGACTCAATTTCCAATCCAAAAAATACGGGAAGACTTTCCCATACTGCAAGAAAAGATTCGTAACAAGCCATTGGTTTATCTGGATAATGCAGCGACTTGCCAGAAACCTGCAGCGGTTATCGAAGCTATGTCGCATTTATACCGGCATGATTATGCCAATGTGCATCGCGGTGTTCATACTCTGAGTGTACGCTCGACAGATTTGTATGAAGGGGCGCGGGAAAAAGTACGCCAGTTTATCAATGCCAGGAGTCATAAAGAGGTTATTTTTGTTAAAGGCACCACCGATGCAATCAATCTGGTCGCACAAAGCTTTGGCCGTGCCCAAATAAAAGCGGGCGATGAAATTCTGATTACCGCGATGGAGCATCATTCCAATATTGTGCCTTGGCAAATGCTGTGTCAGCAAACTGGTGCGGTGTTGAAAGTTGCTCCAATTAACCAAAAAGGCGAATTGCTGGTCGATCAATTTGAAAAGCTGTTGAGTGATAAAACCCGGCTGGTTTCTGTTGTGCATATGTCTAACGCTCTGGGTACAATCAATCCGGTGAAGCATCTGATCGATAAGGCGCATGCGCGCAATATCCCGGTATTGCTCGATGGTGCGCAGGCGATTCCGCATATGTCAGTTGATGTGCAAGATCTGGATTGTGATTTTTATGCCTTTTCGGGGCATAAGTTGTATGCGCCGACAGGCATTGGTGTGTTGTACGGCAAGCAGGAATTGCTGGAGGCGATGCCGCCATACCAGGGCGGTGGCGATATGATTCGGAAAGTGACGTTCGAAGCCACTGAATATAATGGTTTGCCGTATAAATTTGAAGCGGGAACGCCGGCTATCGCTGAAGCGATAGCGTTGGGCACCGCGATTGATTACCTGGTTAAGGTAGGCATGGATTCGGTTGCCGCTTATGAAGCTGAATTGCTGGCCTATGCCACCGAAGAAGCGCGTAAAATAGATGGCTTGCGAATTATCGGGGAAGCGGAAAACAAAGGCGCGATTTTGTCGTTTGTATTAGATAAAATTCATCCACATGATATTGGCACCATGCTGGACAGTCTTGGCATTGCGGTGCGTGCCGGGCACCATTGCGCCATGCCGGTGATGGATTTTTTCCAGGTTCCGGCTACCGCGCGGGCTTCGTTCGCCATGTATAATACGGTCGACGAAATTGATGTATTAATGGATGGGATTAAATCCCTGATTGAGGTGTTTGGCTAATGTTTGATGATTTACGTGATCTGTACCAGGAAGTTATTTTCGATCACAATCGAAATCCCCGCAATTTCCGTGTCATAGAAGATGCTGATCGTACGGTGGAAGGATTTAATCCCTTATGTGGTGATCGTCTGACCTTGTATATAAAGCTTGATGGCGACAAGATTGTCGATGCCAGTTTTCAGGGTTCAGGCTGCGCTATTTCAACCGCATCGGTGTCGCTGATGACTGAAATCATCAAAGGGAAAACAATTGATGAGGCAGAGGAACTGTTTGAAAAATTCCATGAGATGACAACCGGCAAGGATGAAGACATTCAATTGGAAGCGATGGGCAAACTGGCGGTTTTAGCCGGCGTGCGCGAATATCCGGCGCGGGTTAAATGTGCAACACTGGCCTGGCATACGCTGGATGCCGCTTTGAAAAATCAGGAAACCAGCATTTCGACAGAATAAACCACCCATGTCAGGCTTAGTGCTCGCCGTGTTGCTGAATCCAGATCGGCAGTCGGACTGTCAGCATTTGGCTGAGCGATTGGCGTTGCCGTTGCTGTCGCCCGAACACGTCATGGCAGATGCTGGTTTTGAATTTTTTCTGAGCTATCGGGATGGTGCTTTGAAGCTGCTGGACAGACAGTCCTTGAAAAAAGGTGGTTTGCAGGTCGAAATTGAACCTCGGCCGGGTGAGCAGCATTCCTGGCCTGCGCCGAGAAAGAATATACTCGCTCAGGCCATCGGTAAAAAAACACGGACGGTGATGGATGCCACCACGGGTTGGGCGCAAGATTCGCTGGCCTTATTCCGTATGGGCTATCAACTGCGTTGCCTTGAACGTTCTCCAATCTTGCATGCATTGATTGCCGATGGCTTCAAGCGTTTATCTGAAAAAGACTGGGTGCAAAGAAGAGCATTGGAGATGCCTGAGTTGATTTACGGCGATGCCATCACATTATTGGGCGATTTGCCTCAGGTCGATTGTATTTATCTGGACCCCATGTTTCCTCCCAAGCGCAAAAAATCAGCTCTGACCAAAAAGTCCATGGCCGTTTTGCGGCATATTCTGGGCGATGACCTGGACAAGATGCAGCTGTTTGATGCGGCTATGTCGGCTGCCGGCAAGCGGGTTGTCATAAAAAGTCCGGATTATGCCGAACCTTTAGCTAAGCCTGATCAATCTTTTCGTAGCAAATTGTTGCGATATGATGTTTTTTTGCGGTAAAACCTGCGGTTGCTTTCGGGTACAATGTGTTTTTTTAAAATCGGAAAAGCGTATGAGTGACTGGATTGATGTGGCAGCGGCCGATGGGATTGCTGAGGGAGAGCATGTCGTTGTCGATGTCGATGGCAGCGATGTTGCGATATTTAATCTGAAGGGCGAGTTTTATGCGATTGAAGATGTCTGTACGCATGATGGGGCTGAAATCGCGAGTGGTGAATTAGATGGCGATGAAATTATTTGTCCGCGCCATGGCGCCCGATTTTGTATCCGAACGGGTGAAGTAAAATGCCCGCCTGCCTATGAAGATGTCGCCGTTTTTCCGGTTCGGGTCGTCAATGGGCGCATACAGATTAAAGATACACGGTGGGATTAGTATCGCATCCATTTAACGCAGCCTTGTTATTGACAGCAAGGCTGAGTTAAGTGCATGGGGCGCTTTTCATTATCAGGAAAACCGGGGTACTTTACCTATCAGTATAAAGAGTGCTGTCATCGCTTATGAATGAATATCTTGTTTGGAATATCGACCCTGTACTGCTGGATCTCGGTGCTGTAAAGATTCGCTGGTATGGCCTGATGTTCGCATCGGCTTTTATGGCGAGTTTTTATGCGATGCAGTGGATTTATCGGCGCGAAGGCAAAAATGTCGAACAGCTCGATGACCTGTTGTGGTATATGGCGATTGGCACGATCGTCGGTGCCCGTCTGGGTCACTGCCTGTTTTATGATCCTGTATTTTATCTGACTCACCCGCTTAAGATTTTCGCCATCTGGGAAGGGGGGTTGGCCAGCCATGGTGCCGGTATCGGCATTATTCTCAGTTTATATCTGTATGTGCGTAAAACGGGGGATAATTTTCTGTGGTTACTGGACAGAGTCGCTGTGACGTCAATGATTGCGGCGGCCTTTATTCGTATCGGTAATTTTTTTAATTCTGAAATTGTCGGTATTCCGACGCAGGTACCTTGGGCGATTGTTTTTCCGCGCGTGGATATGCTGCCGCGTCATCCGGTACAGCTTTATGAATCCATTTCATATGCCGTTATTTTTCTCGTTCTGGTCTGGGTTTATCGGAAAACGGCTGAAAAACAAATCAATGGCTTGTTGTTCGGCCTGTTTTGTATTCTGGCGTTCAGTGCTCGTTTTGTATTGGAATTTTTTAAGACGCGGCAGGCTTCCTACAATCATGATTTTTGGCTGACGACCGGGCAAATGCTCAGTATTCCGTTTTTCCTGATCGGTGTTGGCGTCGTTGCCTGGGCGCTGAAACGTTATCGGCGGCAATCGTTACACTAAAGTAACTACTCGGCGTATTTGGGTGTTTACTATCAGTCACTTACTTCAGAAGACGCCGTACACATCCGTGCAGGCTTGAATGTGACATCCCTGTCACATAC
>CAYUAE010000057.1:6066-12112 GCA_964442675.1 uncultured Methylomarinum sp. | reverse complement strand
TTCTGTATTCATTTTGTCTCTCCTCTGCTTTTAAAGCCGGTTATATCTCAAGCGATATAACCGGCGCCTTGGTTATTTTTTGAAAATAGTCGAAAACTGTTGTTTCAATTGATCGAACCAGCCTTTTCCACCTTTACCGCCTGCAATCTTTTTCTCGATGGCTTTTATTTGGTCATACATCGGTTCAAAGGCATCCTCATCACCATAACCTAACACTTCAGCCAATTCCAGTTGATGCCTGACTGCTTTTAACAATTCTGCCAGTGTTTTATTTTCCTTGTCCGTACGTTTTTTATTTTCAGCCAATAATTCAGCTTCTGTGATTAACAAGTTCGCCCGCAACAATGGCAATGGAATGACATGCTCTGTCACAACCAATGTATTTAATAAGTCATGTAAAACCTGTTTGGCCTCCTCAATTTTGCCTTGGTCAATCAAAGGCGCCACGGTTTTGATGGTATCCGGGTATGTTGCCAATGGAATGCTGGTGGTCGAAATCACAATCTCACTGGCCAGACCTTTGATCAAATTCCGCGCTTCCTGTAAACGGCCTTTATCCAATGCCTTTTTAGCTTCTTTGACCATCGCTTTGATGCTATCGACATCGGTATAAACATCAATGACAACTTCATCAATATCAACCGGTGCCAATGCCAAATCCGGGTCACGTGCCATGATAAGATCCAGCTTGCCGGTCACTTTTTCCAATAACGATAAGGCTTCATCCTTTTTATTTGCCTCCAAAGCCACTAATGCTTTTTCGGTACTGACGATGGCTTCAACAGCATCGGCCAGAATTTTTTTACGTTCTTCCGAGGCCTGTTCGGCCACATTCTTATCCACTTTGGATTGCACAGATTGTGCAGCCGGTGATTGTTTTTGCGCCTTTATTGGGTCTGCGGCTAATGCCGGCCCAATATTCATGATGCCTAACATCAAAAAAGAGGCGTAAACTGATTTTTTCATAATTATCTCCTGATTAAAAAAAATGTTGCCCTTAATAAATTGCGCCGTCTTAAAAAAATTCAAGGGAAAAGACAAAAAATTCTCAGTGAAACAGCTGTCATCACGCTGTAGAATGTTTCTATTTATCGGAAAAAACAATGGATCAAAAACTTCTGGAAATACGCCATTATTTACACCAGCTACAAGATAACATCTGTCGAAACCTTGAAGCTCAGGAGCCTGAGACGCGCTTCATTGAAGATCAGTGGGAACGGGAGCAAGGCGGCGGTGGCCGCACCCGGGTGTTGAGCGGCGGCGCTGTTTTTGAACAGGCCGGTGTCAATTTTTCGCATGTTTACGGACAATCGTTGCCGGCATCGGCAACGGCGGCCCGACCGGAACTGGCTAACCGCAAATTTCAGGCTATGGGCGTTTCACTGGTTATTCACCCTAATAATCCATTTGTACCCACATCACATGCTAACGTGCGTTTTTTTGTCGCGGAAAAGCCAGGGCACGAGCCTATCTGGTGGTTTGGTGGTGGTTTTGATTTAACCCCTTACTACCCTTTCAAAGAAGACGTGATACATTGGCATAAAACCGCACGAAAAGCGTGCCGTGCTTTTGGAGAGGATGTTTATCTGCGCTTCAAACAGCAATGTGATGACTATTTTTTCCTGAAACATCGCAACGAAACGCGCGGCGTCGGTGGTTTGTTTTTTGATGATCTGAATGAATGGGGATTTGAAAAGAGTTTTGCTTTCATGCAAAGTGTCGGCGATCACTACATTCCCGCCTA
Source organism: uncultured Methylomarinum sp. (assembly GCA_964442675.1). Classification (GTDB taxonomy): domain Bacteria; phylum Pseudomonadota; class Gammaproteobacteria; order Methylococcales; family Methylomonadaceae; genus Methylomarinum. The sequence continues at coordinate 10,368 of CAYUAE010000057.1, read as the reverse complement.
TCTGCCGATTGTCGAGAAACGCAAAAATACGCCTTACACCGAACAACAACGCGATTTTCAGCTTTATCGTCGTGGACGCTATGTGGAATTTAATCTGGTTTATGATCGCGGCACACTGTTCGGCCTGCAATCCGGCGGCCGAACCGAATCCATTCTGATGTCATTACCGCCATTGGTAAAATGGAAATACAACTGGCAACCCGAACCAAACGGCCCAGAAGCGGATTTGTATGAAAACTATTTAAAGCCAAGAGACTGGCTGGCGGAAGAATAAGAATGGTGCCCAGGGACAGAATCGAACTGCCGACACGGGGATTTTCAGTCCCCTGCTCTACCGACTGAGCTACCTGGGCCAAGAACCTTTTACCGAAAAGGCAAAAGCTGGCTAAACAACCTGCCAATCCCGATTATTATACGGATAATTTTTTAATCGTCCAGATTTTTTTAATGTTGACGCATGGCTTCCTTTTTCAACCGACACACGTCGCGCAAAACCATGATAGACTTTTTGAGGTTTTTTCTTGCAATACACTGATATGTCAACAACGGATAATGCCGACTTCCATGCTATCTTTTTAAATGACACTCCATTGATGGATGTACGGGCACCGGTTGAATTTGCAAAGGGCGCATTTCCAAACAGCTATAACCTGCCACTCTTAGATGACCGGCAACGTGAACTGATTGGCACGCGTTACAAACAACAGGGTCAGGATGCCGCCATTGCGCTGGGGCTGGAATTGGCGACGGACGACATTCGAGAGCAGCGCTTGCAGCAATGGATTGAATTTATCCGGCGACACCCAAACGGTTATTTATATTGTTTCCGCGGCGGCCTGCGTTCGCGCACGACCCAAAACTGGCTCAAACAACACGGCATTCATTACCCGCTCATTCAGGGCGGCTACAAGGCCATGCGTGGGTACCTGCTGGAGACATTGCAGCAAAACGTGGCACAACAGCCGATTGTTATTTTGAGCGGCATGACCGGCTCCGGCAAAACCCGGGTGTTGCAAACCCTGCCGCACACCCTGGATCTGGAGCATTTGGCCAATCATAAAGGCTCCGCCTTTGGTCGTGATGCCCAGGACTTTCAGCCCAGTCAAATCAATTTTGAAAACAGCCTGTCGATAGCCTTGCTGAAACACGCGCATTACCACCCGGAAACCCTGTTGATTCTGGAAGATGAAGGTAAACGAATCGGCCGCCTTCAAACACCTTTAGCCTTATTCAATAAAATGACGCTCGCACCGCGTCTGTTCCTGGAACGCAGCACCGCAGAAAGAGTTGTCATTATTCGCGAAGACTATATCGACCACAACTGGCCGCTTTATCGACAGCATTTTGGCAATCAGGCGGAAGACCAGTTCCAGAATTTTGTACTGAATAATCTGGCGCGCATCAAAAATCGCCTGGGCGGTGTCCGTTACAGTGAAATTCAGAAGGCGTTCAGACAGGCCTTAGCGCATTTTTTCGCAACCGGTGACAGTCACAAATTTGAAATGCCCATTCAGCGCTTGCTGACCGAATATTACGACCCTATGTATCACTATCAATTACAAAAAAAACCAATCACCATTCTGTTTAAAGGTAATGCCACCGAGATTCAGGAATGGGTGACTCAAAATCGAGACCATAGCGTATGAAAAACGCGCCTGTTTTTAAAGATTTAGTCCTCATCGGCGGCGGCCACAGCCATGCGCTGGTGCTGCGTCAATGGGCGATGATGCCATTGCCCGGTGTGCGTATCACGCTTATCAGCCCTCAGGTGATGACACCCTACTCCGGCATGTTACCGGGATTGCTGGCAGGGCATTACAGCTTCCAGCAAACCCATATTGATTTACAAAAACTGGCCTTGTGGGCTGGCGTTCGTTATATCAAAGACCAGGCCATCCATATCGACCCTGTCAATAACCGCATTAAACTGACAAGTCACCCGGCCATCGAGTTCGATATCGCCTCGGTCGATATCGGCTCCACTCCAAGCCAGTCGATTCCTGGCGCCGCCGAATTCAGTACCCCGGTCAAACCCATCGCCCGTTTTTATGCCCAATGGCAAAAGATTCAAAAAAAAATCCGCCAACACGCGATCAACAGCGTTGCCGTGGTCGGCGGCGGCGCTGGCAGCGTGGAGATCATTCTGGCCATGGCTTATCGTACATTGCAGCTTCGTGGCAAAGCGCTGCAATTTCATTTGCTCTCTGCGGCCGATGACATTCTGCCAAATTATCATCCTCGGGTCAGATCACGCGCCAAACAACAACTCGAAAAATACGGCATTCAGATCCATCCCCATTTCCGGGTCAGCCAGGTCAATCACGGTCAACTGCAAGGCTCGGACGGGCAAATCCTTATCGCCGATGAAATCATCTGGTGTACCCAGGCCAGCGGTGCAGAATGGTTAAAACAAACACCACTCGACCCTGAACAAACCGGCTTTATCCCTGTCAGACCGACACTGCAAAGTCTGCATTTCGATCATATTTTTGCCGCCGGTGATATTGCACATATTGTCAAAACCCCGTGCCCTAAAGCCGGAGTGTATGCCGTCAGACAAGCGCCTGTCCTGTTCGATAACCTCCGTGCGGTGTTGTTAAAACAGACTTTAAAAAAATATCATCCTCAACGCGATTTCCTGAGTCTGCTCGCCTTAGGCGAAAAAACCGCTGTCGGCTCCAAATATTTTCTGGCCTTTTCTGGCGATTGGGTCTGGCGCTGGAAAGATCATATCGATCGAAAATTTATGCTGCAATTTCATGCGCTTCCTGACTTGACCATGCCAGCGGCATTAGCTGTGCCACCTGTCCTCATCGAGGAGGATGAGCGTCATCAAGCGCATAATGCCAAGCTGCGCTGTAATGGCTGCGGCGCCAAAATCGGCGCAAAGCTGTTACAAGACAGCTTGGAAAAGGTATTAGGACCGGGCTGTTATAAGCCGCAGGATGCCGTGCAGGTTAACCCTGGCGGGCAAACGGTTTACCAGAGTGTCGATGCGCTTAAATCACTTATTGACGACCCCTGGCTGTTTGGCCGCATTGCGGTCAACCATGCGTTAAGCGATCTGTACGCCATGAATCTCACACCGGATTCGGTGCAATTATTGCTCACCCTGCCCTATGCAGGGCAAGGCATTCAGCGTCGTGAACTCACAGCGCTGTTGCAAGGCATCGTCGATCAACTGCAAAGCCATCAGTGTCGTTTACTGGGTGGACACAGCTCTGAAGCCAGCGAATTATCGATTGGTCTGGTTGCGAATGGATTGCCACAAGCCCGCCTGTTCAATAAATCCGGCTTGCAAGCTGGCGATAAACTGGTGTTATCCAAACCCTTAGGCATCGGCGTTATTCTGGCCGCTGCCATGCAAAATCGCTGTGATGGCAGCGTCTATCAGCATGCCATCAGTAAAATGCTACAAAGCAATCAAGCCGCCGCCCAAACGCTGGCTGACTTGAATGTCATCGCCTGTACCGATGTGACAGGTTTCGGTCTGTATGGTCACTTGCTGGAAATGTGTCTGGCATCCAACTGCCGCGCCCGCATCGACCTGCATCAGATTCCGGCACTGGCTGGCGCAGAAACCCTTGCCAAACAACAGATCCGCAGCAGCCTGTATCCCCAGAATCTGGCTCTGACCGGTGTTTCCGCCTGGCCGGAGACATTGCGCCAGAATCCATTATTCGATTTATTGTTTGACCCACAAACATCAGGAGGATTACTCGCCGCTATTCCAGATACAGACTATCCGGCTCAAAATACGCCTTTTCATCAACAGTTTTATACCATCGGTGAAGTGTTGCCGGCCGCCGACCATTCAGCGCCAATTTTAATCGTAACCCGATAGGCGCGTTGCTGTTGCTCACTTGCTTTAATCGCTTCTTTGCCTTAACATAAGCGCATGCTTAAATATGGCCACACGCTATTCCTGTTGATACTGTTCTTGTTGCAAGGCATTGCGCCGTTAGCACATGCGCATGTGCATCAGTCCAGCGCAGACCAGGGCATTCATCTTGAAGGGCTGTTTGCACCCGACTTTCCCGGCAAAGCACTGAGTACACCTTCTGTCGAACCCAACTCGATTACCATTGGTATTCATCATTCCATTCGGCAAACACATTCACTGACGCCAAAAGATACCTACAACACCGAGAACAACAAATTTTTAAGCGCTCCGACCCCAAAGCTGAAAACAGCGGCTTTTATTAAATATCAGGTCGCCTTTACGCCGCCTTTACCCCGGCCTGCCCCCTTCCGATCCTCTTCTGCGCCCCGTGCGCCACCGTTTTAATTTAATCCAGCACC
>CAYUAE010000057.1:0-5966 GCA_964442675.1 uncultured Methylomarinum sp. | reverse complement strand
ATGACACTAAAATCTGCAAACGGCTCATCTTCAGTGGCGAATAAGGCCCTAAACCTTGAGCTGTTACAAAATCTGAAGTGACGACTATGACTTTTTTCAGTTTTATTGTTTTGCTGCTGAGCAGTACGGCTTTATGGGCATCCGACCATATTGCCTTATCCCAGGACCAAATAAACCGGCTGGGTATCAAACTTGCCAAACCCGAACTTTCAACAAGTATTCCTTTGTTGAATGCACCGGCTACAATAACCATTCCCCCTTCACACAGTTATATCGTCAGCGCCACACAACCGGGCCTGATTGATAAAATATATGTCGCACTGGGCGATCATGTTCAAAAAGGTGCACCTTTAGCCAGCCTGAGAAGCTCTGAGTTTTTAACGCTGCAATTAAACTTTCTGCAGGCCTTAAACGATTTACAGCTGGCCCGTGCCGAATTCCTTCGTAACAAAGAGTTGCATGAAGAAGGCATTATTGCCGCCAAGCGCTGGCAGCAGGCCAAAACAAAATATAATATTTTGACCTCACGCTACAAAGAAGCCCGACAAATGCTCAAGCTTGCCGGCATGTCAGAAACAGCTATCAAGCAATTAGCCAAGTCGGGAAAATTCAACAATATTTTAACCATTACCAGTCCGTTTGAAGGCATCGTCTTGCAACGCTTTGTTCAGCCCGGCAAACGGGTTGACAAGCTGACACCCTTATTTCAAATAGCCGACTTAAGCCAATTGTGGCTGACAATCAATGTACCTCAGCATGACATTTCCCGTATCCATACGGGTGATATTGCACGCATACCAGGCACAAAGGTATCCGCCACCGTGTTTTTTATTGCACGCAACGTCAACCCCAGCAATCAAACGGCATTGGTACGCGCCCGCGTTGACCAGGGGTTGGACATGATTCGGCCAGGACAGAAAATCAATACCCAGATTCACCGCAAGATTCAAGGCCGTGCCTTCAAAATCCCCAATACGGCTCTGATCCAGTTTAACAACACGCCTTATGTGTTTGTTCGAGATGAAACAGGTTTTTTTGCGCAACCGGTAACGATTCTTGGCGCTCAAGATAATTTCAGCCTGGTTAAAAACATACCGGAAAACAGCCTGATCGTTGTCAAAGGCACCACCCTGCTTAAATCACAACTGGCTGACCAGTCAGGGGAGGAATAATGGCTGCCTTGATTCGTATGGCGTTGACACAGCGCCTGTTAATGCTGCTGGTGACCTGTTTATTGATTGGCGGCGGCTATAGCGCCTTTCAACATATTCCGATCGATGCATTTCCTGATGTATCACCGACCCAGGTCAAAATTATTGTCAAAATGCCAGGCATGCCGCCGGAAGACATTGAAGCGCGTATCACAGCGCCGATTGAAGTGGAATTACTCGGTATTCCACATCAAACCATGCTGCGCTCGATTGCCAAATATTCGCTGGCCGATATTACGCTTGATTTTGAAGAAGGCACTGACATTTATTGGGCCCGACAACAAGTCGCCGAACGCTTGAGCGTAGCCTGGGGTAATTTACCTGCCGGTGTAGAAGGTGGCATCGCGCCAATGACCACACCTTTAGGTGAAATGCTCATGTTCACCATTGAAGGTGGCGACTTGAGTCTGATGCAACGCCGCAGTTTACTCGATTGGGTTATCCGCCCTGCCTTGCGCACCGTCCCTGGCGTTGCCGATGTCAATAGCTTAGGCGGCCTGGTGCGAAGCTTTGTTGTCATTCCCGATAATATTCGGATGGCCGCACGGCATATCAGTATGGCGCAACTCACTCAGGCCATACAAAAAAATAACCGCAATGACGGTGCCGGCCGCCTTGATCAAGGTGAAGAAACACTGGTGGTCAGAGCCGAAGGCCGAATCAAAACACTACACGATCTTGCCAACATCGTCATCGATGAACGTAATGGTGCGCCCATTCGCATCATCGATGTCGCCGATGTCAAAATCGATGCGCTCACCCGCTATGGGGCTGTGAGCAAAAATGGTCAATCCGAAGCTATCGAAGGCCTGGTACTGAGTCTGCGGGGTGCGAATGCCGGCAAAACAGTCAAGGAAATACACCAAAAACTGGCGACATTACGTCAAGCCTTGCCTGAAGGCGTACACCTGGATATTTTTTATGACCGTGGCGACCTGGTAGGCTCTGCCCTGTCATCAGTCAACAATGCCTTGTTACAAGCCATTGCATTTGTGGTCATTTTGCTGGTTTTATTTCTGGGTAATTTAAGGGCCTCCATTGTCGTCGCCCTGATCTTGCCGCTGGCTGCATTATTTACCTTTATCATGATGCATTTCATGAATATGTCGGCCAACCTGATGAGCCTGGGCGGATTGACCATCGCCATCGGCATGCTGGTCGATGCCGCCGTCGTCGTGGTTGAAAATATTCTGACCCATTTTGCCGAAACCGAAAAATCCAAGCGCCTGCCGCGCCTGCATGTTATCTATCGAGCAAGCCGCGAAGTCGCTATCCCGGTCATCTCTGGCACATTTATCATTATCATCGTATTTTTACCATTACTCTCTTTACAAGGCCTGGAAGGCAAACTGTTTTCCCCTGTTGCACTGACCATCGTTTTTGCGCTGGCCGGCGCCTTGATTTTATCCTTGACGGTCATCCCTGTTTTCGCCTCATATCTGCTCAAAGCCGGTGTCGTCAAAGAACCCTGGCTGGCCCGAAAGGCGCATCAACTGTATATGCCTTTATTACACTGGAGCATCCATAACAGCAAAAAAGTATTCATCGGGGCTGCTGCGATGCTCGTGTTTGCCGCCTTTATTTTCACCCAGATTGGCAGTACCTTCATGCCGATCATGGATGAAGGCAGTATCGTGCTGCAGCTGGAAAAACTACCGTCGATTACTCTGAAAGAATCTATTGCACTGGATATGCAGGTACAGCGCAATATCCTGAAAAATGTCCCCGAAGTCACCAATATCATTTCCCGTACCGGTTCTGATGAAATCGGCCTCGACCCGATGGGCCTGAACGAAACTGACACATTTCTGGAACTGCGGCCTAAACACGAATGGCGAATGCAAACCAAAGAAGAGTTGATCGAAGCCATCCGCCAGGTCATGAAGGGTATGCCAGGAATCGCCTACGGTTTTACTCAACCCATCGCGATGCGTGTCTCCGAAATGTTGACCGGTTCTCGCGGCGATGTCGCGATTAAGTTATTTGGTGATGACCTTGACCTCCTTAACCAAAAGGCGGAAGAAATTGCTGCCCTGGTTAAAACCATTCCTGGCGCCAGTGATGTATTCACCAGTCGTAACGAAGGGATGCAATATTTGCAAGTGACAATCGACCGCCTGGCGGCGGGCCGCTTTGGTCTCGATGTGGACCAGATTGAACAGATTTTACGTGCGCAAATTGAAGGCCTGAAACTCGGCATCATCCAGGAAGGTATCCGCAGAACGCCTCTGATTATACGAGGACAAACCCCCATCACGCATTTTAAAAACCTGCAGCTGGCCTTGCCATCCGGTCAACAAATTCCGCTATCGGAAGTCGCCAAACTGGAAAAGGTTGATAGCCTGGTCTCCATCAAGCGTGAAAAAAGCCAACGTTTTATCGTGGTACGTTGTAATGTGAAAGACCGTGATCTGGTCGGTTTTGTCGATGAAGCCAAACAATCGATTCAAAATTCGATAAAACTACCGACCGGCTATTTTCTGCAATGGGGCGGCCAGTTTGAAAACCAGCAACGGGCGGCCGCACGTCTGACCATCGTCGTCCCTATTGCGCTGCTGCTCATTTTTTTGTTGTTGTTCAGCACGTTCGGCTCACTCAGACAAGCCGCTCTGGTCTTCTCCAATATTCCATTGGCCATGATCGGTGGTGTTCTGGCCTTATGGCTGTCGGGAGAATATTTGTCGGTTCCGGCCTCTATTGGTTTTATCGCCCTGCTGGGCATCGCCGTCCCCAACAGCGTTGTCTTGTTAAGTTATTTTAACCAGTTACGCGCTACCGGCATGGCCGCATCTGAAGTCATTATTGTCGGCTCCAGTCGCAGGCTGCGCCCGGTGTTAATGACGGCCAGCCTGACTGCCTTTGGCCTGCTGCCAATGTTATTTGCATCCGGCCCCGGCTCTGAAATTCAAAAACCTTTAGCCATCGTTGTCATTGGCGGGCTGCTGTCCTCCACTTTTCTGACCTTGATTTTACTGCCGATCTTGTATCAAAAATTCGGCGAATCCAAACAGGAGCAGGTATGAATTACACTGAATTCCAGGTTACCATCAATGTTCCGCCCCTACTTGAGGAGCCTATGGTGGATTGCTTGCTGGCCATCGATTCCGATGGCTTCAGCAGCCTGAACGTCAACGCCCACACGATCAAGCATGAACAACTGTCTCTGGTTGAACAAGTCAGCGGCCGACAAAAACAGGTGCGTTTTCAAATGTATGTCAAACAACCCCAATTGCAGCCTCTACTGGAGCATCTAAAACAAAATTTTGCCGGAGCCGGCATTCAATATTGGGTGTTGCCGGTGTTGGAGCGAGGCCATATTTAGGCTTCCGGGGGCGGTGTCGCTTGCGGATTACGGCGAAACAGGCCGGCGATAAAGCGTAATACTTTCTTAATGCCGCGCCACAATTTGGGCAGCAGCCAGATTAACAGCAGTATGAATAATACGAACAGCACCAGAAAAATTATCGGGTGTTGGATGCTGGCCCAAACGCCGGCGATGACAGCCACATCTTCACCTATCGAGGCCGCCCAGTTGCTGAAAGGCTCAGGCGAGGTATTGATCAACACCCGGCTCCCGGCCTTGGTTGCATGGCTTGCGGCAGCGACACTGCCACCGGCAATCGCTGCTGCAAGCTCGACCGCTGGATTCAAGTCGCCTACCGCACCGGCCGCCAGCATAGCGCCGGCCGGAATGCGAATAAAAGTATGAATGGCATCCCAGCCGGTATCGACACCGGGCACTTTATCGGCAAAAAACTCCACGCAATACATCAATCCCGCCGCACCGATCACTAATGGATTTGCCACAATCTGCAAATCTGGTGGCAAAGCAATATTCCCTGTATTTGCCATTAAACCCAGCATCAACAACGTCGCATACAAATTGATCCCGCTTGCCCAGGCCACACCCATGGTTAAAGCCAACTGGGTTGAAATCTGATCTAATGTTTCCATTTTTTACTCCATGAACAGTCGCGTGTCTCGTTGAAAAATCACATCGTATCGGTAATTTTTATAGCGTGCCATAAAAATCTGAACCCAGGCTGAGTTTAATGTCATCTTGTTCTATACTGGGTTAACATCCCATCAACCACCCAATTTCAGGATACATCATGGAAATGAATATAAAACCGGAAAAACCCACTGCTGTAACCGGCCTGATCGTCTTTGCTGGTGTCATTGTGATCTGGCTGGTCGTTTCAATGATCTACACCATAGAAAGCGGTACCGTAGGCGTGCTCAGCACTTTTGGCAAATATGACCCGGATGAAAAAGAACCCGGCATTCATTTTAAAATACCGGCGGTACAAAAAATCCGTATTTTTGATGTCAAAATGCACACGGTTACTTATCATCAAGGCAAACCGTTGCCTGCTCGCGAAGGCGTCATCAACAAGCCGATTATTCAGGTACTCGATAACAAGAACCTGCCCATCGGTATCGAATTGACGGTTCAATACACACCGATCAAAACCGAAGCCAGCGATATTCTGGCCAAATATGGCAATAACTATTTTGAAAAGCTGATCAATCCGATTGTCAGAGATGTCGTTCGTGATGTTATCGGTAAATATCAGGCAGAAAAAATCGCCTCTGACCGAACGTCTATTGCGAAAGAAGTTCGCGCCATGCTCGGCGATAAATTCAAAAGACTGCCGTTTCACCTGAATGATGTGGCCTTGCGTGAAATTAAATTGCCGAACGCGGCTGCGCGCGGCGCTGTACGAGATGCACGAGCTGGCGCAGCGGATCTTT
>CAYUAE010000056.1:0-12255 GCA_964442675.1 uncultured Methylomarinum sp. | reverse complement strand
GCCGCCCACTGGCTGCATGTGCAAGCACCCGATGAATTTTGTGCCGCTGTACGGCGGTTTTTATCATAAGTCAGACGATGAAAGCCAGTTTTGGGTCAATTGTGAAGTTAGGGCAGTAGTGACAGATAATGAATCGATTGGTGACAAAACCTTGTAAAGTCAATAAATGATGCTAACCTGAAAACGAATGGATAGTTGCGGGTAAAGGGATTTATATTTCAAATATTATCTGGAGTGATTGTGTGAAGAAAACAACTATTCTGCTGATGTTTCTTGCCTTTAATGCGATTGCAAAAGCGGTGAATGTCAACACTGCCGATGCATCATCATTTAAGTCGGGCTTGTTGTCCGGTTTTTTCAATTTTATGATACGGCTTTCTGTATAATCTACAGCATAAGTGAGCTTGAATCTGGCATATTCTGAACGAGATAAAAATGACAAATAAAAATAACGCTTCGGTTATTGGCATAATTGGTGGAAGTGGTTTGTATGATATTGAAGGGTTGAGTCATACCCGTTGGGAAAAAGTCGAGTCGCCATTTGGCGAGCCTTCTGATGAATTATTGTTTGGTGAATTGGATGGCCAGCAACTGGTTTTTTTGCCGCGCCATAGCAGAGGACATAGGCTATCGCCCTCTGAAATAAACTATCGTGCTAATATTGATGCCTTAAAACGTGCGGGTGTCAGCGATATCATTTCTGTCAGTGCGGTCGGGTCGTTACAGGAAGATTTATCGCCTGGAACGTTTGTCGTTGTCGATCAATTTATCGATCGTACCTTTGCGCGAGAAAAGTCATTTTTCACCTCCGGTTGTGTTGCCCATGTGTCAATGGCACATCCTGTCTGTCGTCGTTTGGGGGATCGTATAATGGATGTCGCCTCTGACATGGACATCAAACTTGTTCGGGGTGGAACCTATCTGGTCATGGAAGGGCCGCAATTTTCCAGTCTGGCAGAATCTGAACTTTATCGGCAATGGGGCTGTGATGTGATTGGTATGACGAATATGCCGGAGGCAAAATTAGCGCGTGAAGCGGAAATATGCTATGCCACCATCGCTATGGTCACCGATTATGATTGCTGGCATCCGCATCATGACGATGTGAGTGTCGAACAGGTGATCCAGATTTTACAGCATAATGCTGACAATGCCCGCCATTTGCTGGCCCGTTTGTTACCGCGATTGAACGATCCTGCTGCGCTATCATGCGCGTGTAAACAGGCTTTGCAATATGCATTGATTACAGCGCCGGAAGCGAGAGACCCAGTATTGCTGGAAAAACTGGATGCCGTTGCCGGTCGTGTTCTATAAATAGTTTAAATAAGGAAGCAAAGAGATAAAATATGCCCATAAAATCCCTTATTCGCACCGTCCCGCATTACCCGAAACAAGGTATCATGTTTCGGGATTTTACAACCTTGTTAAAAGACCCGGTTGGACTCAGAATGACGATTGATGAACTGGTCAAACGCTATGCTGATCAGAAAATTGATAAGGTTGCCGGGATCGAGTCGCGTGGTTTTATTGTCGGTACGCCATTAGCCTATTTATTAGGCACAGGTTTTGTTCCGATTCGGAAAAAAGGAAAACTGCCAGCCGAAACCATTGCCCATGAATACGATCTGGAATATGGCTCAGATTGTATTGAAATACATACCGATGCCATTCAGGAAGGCGATCGCGTCCTGGTTGTCGATGATTTGCTGGCGACAGGGGGAACCGCAGAAGCGGCCGTGACGTTGATTAGTAAAATGGGCGGTGAAATTGTCGAATGCGCCTTTGTGATTGATTTACCCGATATTGGTGGGCGTAAGCGTTTGGAGCAACAGGGCTATCAGGTATTTGCACTGACTGAATTTGAAGGAGACTGAAGGCGCAATGAATGCTCCATTACAAAAGGTTGAAACATTGCGCTGGCGAAATGATCATTTGGAAATGATCGATCAGCGACTCTTGCCGACCGAATTTAAAATGGTTCGTTTTGGTTCAGCCGCAGAGGTCGCCGCAGGCATCCGCGATATGGTCGTTCGCGGCGCGCCGGCTATTGGCGTTGCAGCGGCCTATGGCATAGCGCTTGAGGCCAGGCGTTTGCACGTAGAAAATGAACAGACGTTTAAATGCGGGTTGGAATCTGCATTCAAGCAGTTGGCTGAAAGCCGACCTACGGCGGTAAATCTGTTTTGGGCGCTGGATAGAATGAAATCAATCTGGCAATCGCGGCAACAGGAGGATGCTCAAGCCATCGCACAACGATTGTTGGAGGAGGCAGAGGCCATTTTCAGCGAAGATATTCAAATCAATCGTGCTATCGGCAGGCATGGTGCCGAGTTGTTAAAAAATGGTGACCGGGTTTTAACCCATTGCAATGCCGGTGCATTAGCGACAGCCGGGCATGGCACGGCTTTAGGGGTTATTCGGTCGGCAGTTGAAGGCGGAAAAAAAATATCCGTTATCGCCGATGAAACACGGCCCTTTTTACAAGGCGCACGGCTGACAGCCTGGGAAATGGTGCAGGAAAATATTCCGGTGACCCTGATCACCGATAATATGGCCGGTTTTATGATGAAAAGCGGGGAAGTCGATGCCGTGATCGTCGGTGCGGATCGCGTTGCCGCCAATGGTGATGTCGCCAATAAGATCGGCACTTATATGCTCGCTGTACTGGCAAAACAACATGATATTCCATTTTATGTCGCCTGCCCGTTATCCACTCTCGATTTTTCGATTGCAACAGGGGATGCTATTCCGATTGAAGAACGCAGTGGCCATGAGGTCACAGGCTTTCGGGATTGTCAGTGGGCAGCGGCAGGCGTAAATGTCCGCAACCCGGCTTTTGATGTCACACCGGCTGAATGGGTTACCGCTTTAATCACCGAAAAAGGCGTGCTTCATTCACCTGATACGGAACGGCTTCAACAAAAATTCACTTGCAGAACATAAAGGTAAAAACGATGAAGGGTATCATATTGGCGGGCGGCGCTGGCTCAAGGCTGCATCCCTTGACTCTGGCAATCAGCAAACAACTGATGCCCGTTTATGACAAACCAATGATCTATTACCCGCTGTCAACACTGATGCTGGCGGGTATTCGGGATATTTTACTGATATCGACACCGCAGGATTTGCCACATTTCAAGCATTTATTGGGCGATGGTTCGCAATGGGGGGTCAATCTGTCTTATGCCGAACAGCCTCGCCCTGAAGGTTTGGCGCAGGCATTCATTATCGGTAAGGATTTTGTCGGCCAGGATGCTTGCGCATTGATTCTGGGCGACAATATTTTCTACGGCAAAGGCATGGTCGAACAAATGCGTTCGGCGGCAATGAGGGAAGAGGGTGCAACCGTATTTGCCTATCATGTCCACGATCCAGAACGCTATGGTGTGGTAGAGTTTGATGCTGAAGGCATGGCTAAATCCATCGAAGAAAAACCCGCTCAACCCAAGTCGCATTATGCGGTAACCGGTATTTATTTTTACGATAACCAGGTCATCGATATCGCGGCCAACTTAAAGCCTTCGCCACGCGGTGAGCTTGAAATAACTGATGTTAACCGTATCTATCTGGAACGGGGTGAATTACAGGTAGAAACCTTAGGTCGTGGTACGGCATGGCTGGATACGGGAACCCATGACTCATTGCTGGAAGCGGCCAATTTTGTCGAAATTCTTGAAAAACGCCAAGGCCTTAAAATTTCCTGTCCCGAAGAAATCGCCTGGAATCTGGGCTATATCGATGACACGCAATTACGCTCTCTGGCGGCTGCATTAAATAAAAATGCCTACGGACAGTATTTGTTAAATCTTTTAAATGAGGCAAAATAAATGGAGATTGTCAAAACTGCAATTCCTGATGTCCTCTTGATTAAACCTGATGTATTTGGTGATCATCGTGGCTTTTTCCTTGAAACCTGGAATAAGGCACGTTATATTGCCGCCGGCTTTCCTGATGTCGAGTTCGTTCAGGATAATCACTCTCGTTCTCGCAAAGGCGTTTTACGCGGATTGCATTATCAGCACCAGCATCCGCAAGGCAAGCTGGTTCAGGTTGTAACCGGCGCTGTGTTTGATGTTGCCGTTGATATTAGACGGGGGTCGCCAACCTTCGGGCAATGGGTCGGTTATGAACTGACAGAAGACAATCACTACCAACTTTGGGTTCCGCCAGGTTTCGCTCATGGATTTTGTGTGTTATCTGAAACGGCCGATTTTATCTATAAATGTACGGATTTTTATCATCCTGAAGATGAAATGGGTGTGTTATGGAATGATCCTGAAATCAATATTGAATGGCCTATAACGCAGGAAGCCACCTTGTCGGAGAAAGACCAAAACAATGCTGTTTTAAGTGCGATTCCTGAACACAAACTGCCATATTACAACGTATGAAAATTATCGTAACAGGTTGCCAGGGGCAGGTCGGTCAGGAACTGATGCGGCAAGCGCAGGCATTAGACTGGGATGTTGTTGGCGTCAATCATCAATCGCTTGATATTACAGACTCTGAGGCTGTTCATAGCACGATTAAACAGCTCAACCCCGATGCTGTCATCAATGCTGCCGCTTATACCGCTGTCGATAAAGCTGAAACCGAAAAGGCGCTGGCATTTGCCGTTAATCGTGATGGGCCTGAAAATCTGGCTGACATCTGTTCGGAAATGGATATTCCGTTGCTGCACTATTCCACTGATTACGTTTTTGATGGACGGAAAACAACGGCCTATGTTGAAACAGATTCTACTGCGCCATTAGGCGTTTATGGTGAAAGCAAGTTAGCGGGCGAACATGCTATTGTTGACAGCTGCGAAAAGTACCTGATTTTTAGAACCAGCTGGGTGTTTTCTGCACACGGCAGTAATTTTGTAAAAACCATGTTAAGGCTGGGTGCAGAACGCGAAGAGTTAGGTATCGTTGCCGATCAGTTTGGCAAACCGACCTCGGCTTCAGAAATTGCTCGAATTTCATTGCATATCCTGCAACAGCCCATAAAAAACTGGGGGATTTACCATTTGGCGCAGCCTGACCCTGTTAGCTGGCATGGTTTTGCGCAAGCGCTGTTTAAGCAGGCTCGCGAAGAATGCAAGGTGCTTAAGCTTAAAGACATACGTGCTATCACAACGACAGACTATCCAACGCCCGCCAGACGACCGGCAAATTCGGTGTTAGATTGTCAGGCATTGGAACAAACATTCAAACTTACTATCAGACCGTGGCGCGAATCGCTTGTCCAGGTCATCAAGGAGCTCGTGAAACAATGACAGAATACCAACCTGAAGTCATGCTCGTCACCGGTGGTGCAGGGTTTATTGGCTGCAATTTTGTACGTTATATGCTGAAACACGACAGTACGGTCAAGATTATCAATCTGGATGCTCTGACCTATGCCGGTTCGTTAGATAATCTGCAGAATCTGCCAGACGAGTCGCGTCATGTTTTTATAAAAGGCGATATCTGCGATCGTGAATTAGTGGATAAGGTGTTACGCGACCACCAGGTCGATACCATTGTTCACTTTGCCGCCGAAAGCCATGTCGACAACTCTATCAGTGGTCCGGGTGTTTTTGTGCATACCAATGTCATGGGCACATTTACCCTGCTTGAAGCGGCACGCAATTATTGGCAGCAAGCACAGGGCTTAAATCAGAACCAATGCCACTTCCATCATATTTCCACCGATGAAGTCTATGGCACACTGGATAAAAATGACCCGGCTTTTACCGAAACCACGCCTTATGCACCCAATTCGCCGTACTCGGCCTCAAAAGCCGGGTCAGATCATCTGGTGCGGGCTTATTTCCATACCTATGGATTACCAGTGACAACCACGAATTGCTCCAATAACTATGGGCCTTATCAACATACCGAAAAGCTGATTCCAACCATTATCAAAAATGCCTTGAATCAAACACCTATTCCGGTCTATGGTGATGGCTCCAATATCCGTGACTGGCTCTATGTTGAAGATCATTGTTCCGGCATCGATACCGTCATTCGAAAAGGTGAACGTGGTGGCGTCTTCAACATTGGTGGCCATAACGAATGGGCCAATATCGACATCGTAAAACATATCTGTCATCTGCTGGATGAATTCAGGCCACAAGGGGCACCGCATGATAGACTGATCAGCTTCGTCACCGACCGCGCCGGCCACGATTGGCGTTATGCTATCGATGCCGAAAAAATGAATACCGCGTTTCAATGGTTGCCGGATGAAACCTTTGAAACCGGGATACGAAAAACGGTTGCATGGTATTTAGACCGGTTGCCGGTCGATGATGCATAGATGCAGAAAAGATACGCTTCACAGATGAAAAGACTTTTTGATGTATTGCTTGCCGGTGTGGTAGCGGTACTGTTATTGCCACTGATTGTTTTAGTGGCACTGGCGGTTAAACTGACCTCAGAAGGGCCGGTACTTTATTGGTCTGATCGTGTCGGTAAAGATAATAAGATTTTTAAGATGCCCAAGTTTCGCAGCATGAAGACGGGTGCGCCTGCGGTCGCTACGCACCTATTACAAAATCCAGATCAGCTGCTGACGCCGATAGGTCGTTTTTTGCGACAATCCAGCCTGGATGAACTGCCGCAATTATGGAGTATTCTGAAAGGCGATATGAGTTTCGTTGGCCCTCGGCCGGCCTTATTTAATCAGGATGATTTAATAAGGCTCAGAACTGAAAAAGGTGTGCATAAGCTGGTGCCAGGATTAACCGGCTGGGCGCAGGTGAATGGACGCGATGAATTGCCTATTCCCCAAAAAGTCGATTTGGATGTGGAATATCTTGATCGACAGTCTTTTGTATTCGATTTAAAAATTCTGTGCTTAACCTTTCTTAAAGTCATTAAGCAGGATAATGTATCCCATTAACCCGGTCTTACCAATCAGTTGGGGCTAAGGCAAGCCCATTTTCCTCGTTCCCACGCTCCAGCGTGGGAATGTATAGGTGTATGAAGCTGGGAAGGTAGTAGCATCTCATTTAACATTTATTTTTTTATAAAGCTTGTGAAAATTCGTTTTCGTTCCCGTACGACTGTATTTATTCATGATTTTCTGATGGTGCCTATCGCTTGGTTGGGGGCGTATTGGATCCGTTTTAATTTACAGAATATTCCAGTCGATTATTGGGATTCTGCACGTGCTTATTTGCCTTGGGTGATGGGGTTTCAAACTGTCGTGTTCTGGCTGTTTGGATTGTACCGTGGGATCTGGCGGTTTTCATCGATTCCAGATTTGATTCGGATTATCAAGGCGGTTTGTGTTGGCGCATTTGTCATTGCCTGCGGTTTGTTTTTGTATAATCGGCTGGAGGGCGTACCGCGCAGTGTGATTGTTTTGTATGCCATGTTGTTGCTGCTGTTGTTAGCGACACCGCGGTTTATATATCGATTATGGAAAGAAAAAGCCCATTTTCAGACTCAGGGAAAGCGGGCATTGATTGTAGGTGCCGGTGCTGCCGCTGAATTACTGGTGCGTGATTTATGCGCCAGCCCTGATTCTGAATATCATCCGGTTGTATTGGTTGATGATAATAAAAATCGCTTGCATCGTGAAATCAGAGGTGTCCGTGTCGGCGGAACGATCGATGAGATTCCGGAACTGATTCAACAATGGGATATAGAAGCCATTTTAATCGCGACGCCAAGTGCCGATGAGCGGCAAATGCGGCGTATTGTGTCCTATTGTGAAGCCAGCCAGCTTCCATTTAAAACATTGCCATCGGTTAACGAGTTATTAAGCCAGAAAATCACTCGGGAAAGCTTAAGAGATGTGTCGATTGAGGATATTTTAGGTCGTGATCCAGTCAAGCTGGATTGGAAGCATATTTCAGCCAGCCTGTGTGACAAGGTGATTCTGGTTACCGGAGGCGGCGGGTCGATTGGCTCTGAATTATGTCGGCAATTAGCCCGGATGAAACCTGAGCGTTTAGTTGTCTTCGATCAATCGGAATACAATCTTTATTGTCTGGAGAAGAGCTTAAAAAATACGTTTCCAGAACTGGTGTTTGATATTGTTTTGGGTGACGTTGCCGATGATATAGCGATTGATGCGGTGTTTGCGAACTATCGCCCGGCTATTGTGTTTCATGCGGCCGCTTACAAACATGTGCCGATGTTGGAGCATCAGGTCAGAGAAGCTGTGCATAATAATTTGATCGGTACCCGGCATGTGGCCACACGTGCGATTGAATACGGTGTGCAACGATTTGTATTGATTTCGACAGATAAGGCCGTTAATCCAACCAATGTGATGGGAGCGACCAAGCGGGCAGCGGAAATATTGTGCCAGAATCTGGATAAAGAAGACTCAACACGATTCATTACTGTTCGTTTTGGTAATGTTCTGGATTCAGCCGGTAGCGTTGTCCCGTTATTTCGGGAGCAGATTAAGGCGGGTGGCCCGGTTACGGTGACTCATCCGGACATTACGCGTTATTTTATGACAATTCCGGAGGCTTGCCAGTTGATTATGCAGGCCGAAGCGGTCGGCAATGGCGGTGAAATTTTTGTGCTGGATATGGGGCAGCCCGTTAAAATAGCTTATCTGGCCGAACAAATGATTCTATTGAGTGGCAAGAAGCCCGGGCAGGATATTGAAATCAAATATGTCGGTTTGAGACCGGGTGAAAAATTATATGAGGAGTTGTTTCATGAGCAGGAAGCCATGATTAAAACGGAATTTTCAAAGTTATATTTGGCCAAAGCCAGATCTTATGGCTCAGACTGGCTGGAACAGGTGGATCAATTGGCCGTATTTTGTCAAAAACACGATGAGCAAAAGATTCGTGAGCTGCTCAAGCAATTAGTGCCCGAATTTAAGCCAGCCAAGTCTTTGTAGTGCCATTGCTTTTTGTTACAGCTCATAATCGATGTGCAGCTTGTGATATAATTTTGCGGCCATTACATCTCATATCCGCCTAATATACTGTTTTTAAATAAAAAATCACTTGAATGAATTCACAAGCTAATCCGTTACTGACCCACGAAATTAACAGACGTAGAACGTTTGCCATTATTTCGCACCCTGACGCCGGGAAGACAACCATCACCGAAAAGCTGCTGTTGTTTGGTGGTGCTATTCAGTTAGCCGGCTCCGTAAAGGGACGAAAAGCAGCCAGGCACGCCACATCTGATTGGATGGAAATGGAGAAAGAGCGGGGGATTTCGGTGACAACCTCGGTCATGCAGTTCGAGCATAAGGACTGTATTCTGAATTTATTGGATACGCCAGGGCATGAAGACTTTTCTGAAGACACCTACCGGACACTGACTGCCGTCGATTCAGCTTTAATGGTGATCGATGTCGCTAAAGGTGTCGAGGACAGAACCATTAAACTGATGGAAGTTTGTCGCCTTAGAACGACACCGATTCTGACCTTTATCAATAAACTCGATCGGGAAGGACGCGATCCGATTGATCTGTTGGATGAAGTGGAAAGTGTGCTGAATATCGCATGTGCACCGATGACCTGGCCTATTGGCATGGGGAAACGCTTCAAAGGCGTTTATCATCTGTATAAAGATGAAATCTTACTGTTCAGCCCTCATCATGGCGGTAAAATCGTAGAAGCCGAGGTTATAAAAGGCCTGGATAACCCCAAACTAGATGAGATACTCGGCTATCAGGCCGATGAATTGCGGGATGAAATTGAGTTGGTGCGTGGCGCCAGTCATGAGTTTAATCATGACGATTATCTGGAAGGGCGTTTGACGCCGGTCTTTTTTGGGTCAGCGATCAATAACTTTGGCATTATTGAATTACTCGATGCCTTTGCAGAGTATGCACCAGCGCCTAAATCCCGTCAGGCCGAACAGCGCGAAGTATTGCCTGACGAAGCGAAATTCAGCGGTTTTGTGTTTAAAATTCAGGCCAATATGGATCCTGCTCACCGGGATCGAGTCGCCTTTATGCGGATTTGTTCCGGCGTTTTTGATAAAGGCATGAAGTTATTCCATGTCCGCTCAGGCAAAAAAATCCAGGTCGGTAATGCCATTACCTTTCAGGCCGATAGCCGAAAAAATGTCGATACCGCTTACCCGGGTGATATTATTGGCCTGCATAATCATGGCACGATACAGGTGGGCGATACCTTTACCGAAGGTGAAACACTGAAATTCGGTGGCATTCCGTATTTTGCACCTGAACTGTTCCGGCGTGTGGTGTTGAAAGACCCGTTGCGTTCAAAAGCCTTGCAAAAAGGCTTGATTCAATTGACTGAAGAAGGCGCAACGCAATTATTCAGACCACTTAAAAACAATGACCTGATTTTAGGTGCGGTGGGTGTCTTGCAATTTGATGTGACGGCACATCGTTTGAAAACAGAATATAACGTCGAATGTATTTATGACGCGATCAGTATCAATACGGTACGCTGGGTGACCTCTGATGATGCCACTAAACTGGAAGAGTTCAAGAAAAAAGCGTTTGATAATCTGGCAATAGATGGCAGCGGGTTTCTGGTTTATTTGGCCAGCAGTCGGGTTAATTTACAATTAACCGAAGAACGCTGGCCAGAAATTACCTTCAGTGCTACGCGAGAATTGTAACCTTAGCCCAGCCTTGTCATTGTCGCGCTATAAAACTTTTATATATTTTTTATCAATCGCTTATGTTGTTGATGGCAAAGCTTAGACTAGCTGTCGGTGAGGTTTTTATAAATTTCTGAAAGGGTAGGTGTTTCAATTCCGGCTTGTTCGGCGTAAGCCAATGCTCTCTCCAGTCGGGATTTCGCCCGGCGGCCCAGGCATTTTCGATTTGGGCAATCGGCAATGCCTTCGGCCATGCCATTAATCAGTTTTTGTTCATCTAACTTTGTTTCACTCAGCCAAGCCAGAATTTGTATGGCCTCTTTGGCTACGGCAATAGCCAACGGGCGGTGTTTTTCCCATAACTCTCCGACGCTGCAGTTTTCGACAAGGCCGCAAATATTGACAGTTAAAATATAGAGCGCCTTACGCAGTAATTCATAAAGCAATTCATCATTGTTATGTAATTTTTTTGTTGGAATGCCTATTGCATTCAATGCTTCAATTAAAATATCAGCCTTTGGACCAAAAACAGGGGTGTACAGTATATTGGTCAATGCTATATTTGGTTTTTTTTCAAACCAGACGACTGCAACAGTAGGGTCAGAAATATTGAATTGTCGCCAGTCTCGTGGCAAC
Organism: uncultured Methylomarinum sp.; assembly: GCA_964442675.1. Lineage (GTDB taxonomy): Bacteria > Pseudomonadota > Gammaproteobacteria > Methylococcales > Methylomonadaceae > Methylomarinum. Next base: position 1,090 of record CAYUAE010000056.1, on the reverse strand, counting down.
AATTCGTTCTGAATCAGAGCAATCTTATCGTGCCAGACTGTGGGGAGTCTTTCTAATACGCGGTGTAATTCTTGTTCTTGCACGGCAATTAACACCAAGGCAGGGTCGGCTACTTCCTGGCTTAATGTCTCGACATTAGTTTGCCGGGTCACAGGAATGACCGGGTAGCCACAGCGCAGAAAACCACGTGCAAATTCACCACCTAATTCGCCAATGCCAATAATGATTATAGGTTTTTTCATATCATCCCCAATTTTAATTCATAGGTTTGCCGGCCCAAGTTACACAATATTCGGCAAGAATACTGCGTTTATGCAATGGCCTCAAGCCACTTGCGGCACAGATATTCTGTGAAAGTATACGCTAAATAAAGTCAAACCCTTTTTTTTTAGGCTGTACTTTTGCAACTTGTTTTTCCTCCAGCCGACCGCACTCAAATTGCCAATAGCCTAACCCGATATTGGTCCGATGATTTAAAATAATCGGGAAATTCTCGTTGTTAAAAAACAGGCGTAACAAATCGCCACGTTTTAAGGAAAATGAATCCAAAATAATATAAGTTTTTTCAGTATTGTCTTTTTTGACCGCATAAAGCAGGGCTTTTTGCGGAGGGACTTCATTTTTATCGGCATCAAAAGGAATATAAGTGGCCGGAAAAACCTGCTGTGAGATGAGTTTGGGTTCAAAGATGAGTTTATTATCCTGTTTTGTCAACTCCAACCGAGTGACTACGGCGAGCGCTCTTTGTTGGGGTATTGCATCGATACGGCGAAAGCTGACCAGGCTGCCAATAGAAAGTGCATTAGTGCGTTTGAATTCAATGCTTAAAGACTTTTCTGAAAATGATTCTGCTTGAATTTCATCTTGCAAGGGGCTTTTGGTCTGAATGAGATTGGATTGAAGTTCATAGGTCGCATCCAGCCCTATCGCAGCCAGCCGATCGATTCGATCGCTGAATAAAGGCGTATTTTGCAGGGAATTTCCTTGCCAGCTCTGCGCTAACTGGTTGAAAAGGTCTGGAGCGAGTTTAAGCTGATGATCATTATCTTGTCTGGAGGGGTTATAGCGGAACTCCTGAGGATCAACCCAT
>CAYUAE010000055.1:0-12367 GCA_964442675.1 uncultured Methylomarinum sp. | reverse complement strand
GCTTTTAACGATACCGCATAATTGAGCTAAGAACCGCACGGCTCTTAAGCCTTTTTCCGGCTAACAAATCATCAATAACTTCACGCATCAAGGCCTTGGCTTGCTGCAATTTCAGACGATCCAATGTTTCTCGCCGGGACAGGGCCAGCAGGGTCGCGCCGCTCACCAGCCCGTTTGTATCGGCGACAAAGCCTGCGCCTTCAACAAAACGATAGCGCATATCGGCTTGTATCGAGGCGCTATGCTTATCCTGATCCAATGAAATACCGTAACCGACACAGCTCAGCAAATCCAGTTCAAAATAACGCAGCACCGCTTCCACATTTTCAGCGGATTGCAACTCGGCAAGACAGCGCCGATAAAGCCTGAAAACATCGGGATTCGGGTCAAAGGGATGCAAAAAACAATGCACCAGCTCATTGATATAAAAACCGCAATACAGCGCCATGCCTGACAATGTGAAATCAGTCGATAGTTCAGCCTGAAGCAAAGGCTTTAGCGTTGCCTGACCGCGCCAGGATAACTCAAGCTGAGCGAAGGGTTGTAAAATGGCGGCTAATGTTGTTTTTTTATGGCGGATGCCTTTAGCGACAAGCGATACAACGCCTTCGCTTTCGGTCAGCACATCCACAATCAGACTGGTTTCACGGTAGTTTTTGCGTTGTAACACAAATGCGGGTTGCCGCAATACAGTCGTCCGGCTCACGGTCAGGTGTCGCTGAACCCTAAGCTTTGCAAAGAGCGTTCGTTATTTGACCAGCCTTTTTTGACCTTGACCCAAAGCTGCAAAAAAACCTTCTGCCCCAATAATAATTCAATATCGCGGCGTGCATCCATGCCCACTTTTTTGAGCATTTCACCTTGCTTGCCAATGACGATATTTTTCTGACTGCTGCGCTCCACCCAGATAACGGCATAAATTTTAGTGATATTTGGCAGTGCCTCAAAGCGCTCGATCTCGACTGTAAGCGCATAAGGCAATTCATCGCCCAATCGCCGGGTCAACTTCTCGCGAATAATTTCCGCCGTCAAAAAGCGTTCGGGGCGATCGGTAATCTGGTCTTCCGGGTAAATCAGCCCACCTTCGGGCAATACCTTATAAATGCATGTTTGTAATTCATCAAGATTGGTTTTCTTCAAGGCGGAAATCGGTACAATTTCGGCGAAAGGGTAGCGTTCTTGCGCCTCGGCCAGAAAAGCCAACATAGCCTCTTTGTCCTCGACCCTGTCAATCTTGTTGATTACCAGAATAACCGGCAGATTGGCGCGTTCAAGTTTTTTGAAGATAACATCGTCATAAGGCTGAAAGTTCAGCCCATCGATCAGCCAGACCACGACATCGACACCCAGCAAGGTAGTGTCTGCGGTTTTATTCAAATACCGATTCAGAGCTTTTTTTTCGTCCCGGTGCATTCCCGGGGTATCCATAAAGACAATCTGGCCGTGTTCGGTCGTATGAATACCTAAAATTCGATGCCGCGTCGTCTGGGGTTTGCGCGACGTAATGCTGATCTTTTGACCGACAATATGATTCATCAGCGTGGATTTACCCACATTCGGCCGTCCGACCAAGGCAACATAGCCACTTTTCACGATACGTTTCCTTCCAGTTTTTGTAACATTTTTTCAGCGGCGGCTTGCTCAGCTTTTTTGCGCGAAGCGCCACTCGCTTGTGTTGTTTCATGGTGGACGGGAACCACGCACTTAACAGTAAAGGTCTGCTGATGCGCCGCGCCAGCCTGATTGACCAATTCATACACAGGCAGACTTTTTTGTCGAGCCTGCATCATTTCCTGAAGCCTGGTTTTAGGATCTTTATTCCAATTGCCGACATCCAATGCTGCCAGTTTTTCTTTAAATAATCCCAGGATGAATTGTTGGCATGCGGCAACGCCCTGGTCAAGCAAAATTGCTCCCATGATAGCTTCCATCGCATCGGACAATATCGAGTCTCGTCGAAACCCGCCACTTTTTAATTCGCCAGCGCCCAGGATCAGATAATCGCCAATATTGTGCTGCCGAGCCAACTCAGCCAACGACGTCTGATTCACCAGACTCGCCCGCAAGCGACTTAAAACACCTTCTTCAGAGCTTGGAAATTTTTCAAACAAGGCCTTCGCAATGACAAAACCCAACACCGAATCACCCAAAAATTCCAGGCGTTCGTTGTTTTTTGCGCCCATGCTGCGATGTGTCAGCGCCATTTTGAACAATTCAGGCTGCTTGAACTGCAAGCCCAGTTTTTTCGCCAGTTGTTCAGGTTTTCTGATCACTCCTCGGCACCTTTTTCAAAAGAATCATCAAATTCGACCAAAACACTTAAATTCCCCACAATAGGTTGTACCACTTCATACGCAATTCTGACTTTGACATAGCCGGGCCGCTTGATAATTTCAACATCATCCAGATCGACATCTTCCACATAATTCATCCCGAACCGTTTCAACAATGACGATTCAATCTCACGTCGACTCATTGTGGTGATTTCAGGCGTTTCTTTCAATGCTTCGAGTGCATTCGTCACGTTGTTATGATTCATATAAATCGGGGCAATTTTCAGCACTAACAACACCACTGAACCAATAAAAATCAGTATAAAAACAATAGAAATCAGCGTGAGTCCTTTTTGTTTTTGCATTGCATTGTTCATAACGAGACCTTTTTTAGAGTCAATCAGGAAACCTATATCACAAGGATAGACTATTTCAGAACAGTGCCAATACGTTCAAATGCAATACCTTTGTTTTCCAAGTCCCAATTCATCCAGATGAAAAAGGCACGCCCCACCAGATTTTGTTCCGGTACAAAACCCCAGTAACGGCTGTCATTACTGTTGTCCCGATTATCGCCCATTACAAAATAATGTCCTTCTGGAACTTGAAAAACACCTTCAACCGTAGGCGCCCCGCGCATGATCAAAATTTCATGCTCCAGCCCCATCAAATCCTCCAGCAATAATTCAGCACCGGTCATATTACGTCCCTGCCCAACCCCCTGATAGCGTCCCAGTGAGGTTTGTTTGGCCAACTTACCATTTACATAGACTTTTTTATTGTAATAGGCAATTTTATCGCCAGGCAATCCGACGACACGCTTGATGTAATCGACTTTAGGGTTCTTCGGAAAACGAAATACAACAATATCGCCCCGCTCAGGCTCACCGACATCAATGATTTTTTCATTGATGACAGGCAAACGGATGCCATAAGTGTATTTATTGACCAGAATAAAATCCCCGACCAGTAAGGTCGGCATCATCGAGCCGGATGGAATGCGGAAGGGTTCGACCAAAAAAGAACGCAACAATAAAACGATCAGAACGATCGGGAAAAAAGACCGCGCATATTCAACCAGCAAAGGTTCTTTTTCTTCCGAAAAAACCTGCCCGCTCGCTTTCAGATAGATTAAATAACCACCCCAGACAATGCCTGTTACGACAGTTGCGACAAGCAGAAAAAATGAAAAATCATAATCCATGTATATTCCTTTTATGTGGGTTGAATCAGTCTTTTTTAACTTGCAAAACGGCCAGAAAGGCTTCTTGGGGAATCTCGATACTGCCGACTTGTTTCATGCGCTTTTTACCGGCTTTTTGTTTTTCGAGCAGCTTTTTCTTGCGCGAAATATCGCCGCCATAGCATTTCGCCGTAACGTTTTTGCGCATTGCCTTGACAGTTGAGCGTGCAATAATTTTGGAGCCGATCGCCGCCTGAATCGCCACCTCGTACATTTGCCTTGGAATCAGGTCTTTCATCTTTTCAACCAGTTCGCGGCCACGAGTCTGGCTCAAGTCACGGTGCACGATAATCGACAGCGCATCGACTTTATCACCATTGATCAGCACATCCAGCTTGACCAACGGTGATGGCTCAAAGCGCACGAATTCATATTCAAATGACGCATAACCCCGACTCACCGATTTCAGCCGATCAAAAAAGTCCAGCACCACCTCACTCATGGGCAGTTCGTAATTTAAAGATACCTGGGTCGCGGTATATTGCATATTTTTTTGCACCCCGCGCTTTTCAATACACAAACTGATGACATTACCCAGAAATTCCTGCGGTACCAGGATATTGGCCAGAATAATTGGCTCGCGAATCTCGGTGATTGATCCGGCATCCGGCAACTTGGCCGGATTATCCACCATCAATATTTCACCCGAATGTAACTCGACCTCATAAATAACCGTCGGCGCGGTCGTAATCAGATCGATATTGTATTCGCGCTCTAAGCGCTCCTGCACGATTTCCATATGCAGCATACCCAGAAAACCACAGCGAAAGCCAAACCCTAAGGCCTGCGAGGTTTCCGGCTCAAAATTCAGCGCCGCATCATTCAACCGTAATTTATCCAATGCTTCCCGCATATTGCCGTAATCATCGGAACTGACCGGATACAATCCGGCAAATACCCGTGGCTGAACTTTTTCAAACCCCGGCAACTGCTCTTTTGCGGGACGATCGGTTGCCGTTATCGTATCGCCGACCGGGGCGCCAAAAATATCTTTGATGCCGGCCACAATGAAGCCGACTTCCCCGGTACTCAAGCCCTCTTTCTCCAGTTGCTTAGGCGTATAGACACCCAGCTTTTCCACCTGGAACGATTTGCCGGTAGACATCACGGTGATTTTCTGTTTTTTTCGCAAGGAGCCATTGACAATCCGCACCAACGACACCACGCCTAAATAATTATCAAACCAGGAATCAATAATTAACGCTTGCAACGGCTCGTCTTCCTTGCCGCTCGGTGGCGGCACTTTCTCCACCAATTGCTGCAGCACTGATTCGACACCAACCCCCGTCTTGGCACTGATTTTTAACGCCTCATCGGCCGGAATCCCGATAACATCTTCAATTTCGGCCATGACTTTCTCGGGTTCGGCCGAAGGTAAATCGATTTTATTCAATACCGGCACAACCTCCAGGCCCTGCTCAATCGCGGTATAGCAATTTGCCACACTCTGCGCCTCCACGCCTTGTGCCGCATCGACAACCAACAACGCGCCTTCACAGGCTGCCAGCGACCTCGATACTTCATATGAGAAATCGACATGTCCCGGCGTATCGATAAAGTTCAACTGATAAACCTGACCGTCTTTAGCCTTGTAATGCAGCGTCACGCTTTGAGCTTTAATGGTGATACCGCGTTCACGCTCCAAATCCATGGAATCGAGCACTTGCGCTTCCATTTCACGGTCGGCCAGCCCCCCGCATATTTGAATAAAACGGTCGGCCAATGTTGATTTGCCGTGATCAATATGAGCAATAATTGAAAAATTTCGAATATATTTTTGATCCACTTGGAATCCGTAAGTCGGTTTGGAAAATTAACAAGAAACGCCCGCCACAGAAACTGTATCCGGCATCAAAACCGATTGATTATAACAGAATCGACACACATTGACTCGGCAAAGAAAATGCAATGTTTTATGCCCTTACTTTTAGAAGGTTTTTGAATATAATACGAGAATTCTTACCTTAAAAAAATAAATGCCATGGCCAATATACAGACCTTTTTTGATGATCAAGTTGCAACAATCCAAGCCAACAGCACGTTCAAAAAAATCATGGCGCTGCCAACAATACAGCGCTGGGCAAGCTTCATCGGCTTGTTTTTAGTCAGCCAGGTTATCATTTTCGGCAGTTTGTATTTAATTTTTGGCAAAATCGTTGTCATTGGTTTTTTTGCCAGCATCATGGCTGGCATGGCAACCGGACTTGGCGCGCTACCCGCTTTGTTTCTCACTAAGATTTCCGACCGCCTGTTTAACAGCTTGTTAGGTATGGCGGCTGGCGTCATGCTGGCAGCAACGGCATTTTCGCTGATTCTTCCCGGCATTGAGTTTGGCAATCAGCTCTCTGCCAACAGCGGTATCTGGATGGTCTCGGCCGGTATGATTATCGGTGCATTATTCTTACATTTTGCCGATGAAAAACTACCGCATTTGCATTTTGACTCGGTTTCCGATACCCACGTTGAAACCCTGCAAAAACTTTCCTTATTTATCGTCGCCATCACGATTCATAACTTCCCGGAAGGCATGTCGGTCGGCGTCAGCTTTGGCACGGGTGATACCAAAAACGGCCTGATTTTAGCGATCGCCATCGGCTTACAGAATATACCAGAAGGCCTGGCGGTTGCCTTGCCCCTGGTAGGGCTTGGCGTCAATCGCTGGAAAGCCGTCGCCATTGCCACATTCACCGGCCTGGTTGAGCCTATTGGCGGCCTTTTAGGCATCACCATGGTCACCGTATTTTCGTCCATTCTGCCGCTGGCTATGGGCTTTGCAGCAGGCGCCATGTTATTTGTAATCAGCGAGGAAATTATTCCGGAAACACATGCTAAAGGCCGCTCCCGGATTGCCACCTTCATGCTGATGCTTGGCTTTATCATCATGATGGCCATGGAACAGCTATTAGGCTAAGCTTTTTATTCACCAATGGATTATCTGTCTTCGCTGGTCGATTATTTTAATTCGACCGATTTTGCCCGCCTGTCGGCCACCACACTATCGAGCTTCATTCTGATTGTAGCAGCCGAAATGGGCGATAAAAGTCAACTCGTCTGCATGACGCTGGCCTCGAAACATCGAGGCCTGCCGGTTATTTTGGGCGCCATCACAGCTTTTGCATTGCTCAACACGCTGGCGGTCGTTTTCGGCGCCGCCCTGGCCAACTGGATTCCACCCTATCTTGTGGCCAGTGCCGTTGCGCTATTATTTGCTCTGTTTGGCCTGTTCTCGTTGTTTGGACATGAGGAAGATGACGATGAAGAGGTGATCGAGAAAAAAGGCCATGGTATTTTTTTAACGACTTTTCTGATGATTACCTTGGCGGAATTTGGCGACAAAACCCAGCTTGCCGTCGTTGCCTTCAGCAGCACGGCTAACATCTACGCCGTCTGGCTGGGCGCGACGCTAGCCTTAGGTTTGACCTCGGCGCTTGGCGTATTAGCAGGCCGAACCATTCTGCAACGCTTTTCAATGGCTTTATTGCATAAAATCAGCGGCGTTATTTTCCTGATTCTGGCCGGCTTTGCCGCCTATAAAGCCTGGCTCAATCTGCCACCGGCGCTGCTACAGGCGTTAGGCTGACAGTATCGGGCGAAATACTCAAAGCCAATCGTCCTTGCAGCAATCCTTCCAATTCCTTGCCTACCATGCTGTAACGCCAGCCGTGCAAAACCGGCGTTTCCGGATCGCCGTCCAACAATCGTTCCAAATCCTTGCGTCCAGCCAAAATCACCGGATTCAATGCATTTTCTTCGCTGCGGATTCTGACAACAGCAGTCAACACGTCTAAAACGGCTTCCTGTCGGGCGCTTTTTTTCACAGGCCGCCCTTTTTCATTAAGCGGCGTCGGCGCACGCTCCCGGCCTTGCTTGACCAGATCACATAACACCTTGCCGTGACGCCTGATAAGTCCATCATTGATCTGCCGTATTTTGGCCAATTCCGCTACGGTGACAGGCTGCAATTTTGCCAGTTCAAACAATATATCATCACGCATCAGCCAATTGCGGGGTCGATTGCTTTGCTGAGCCGTCATTTCTCGCCACTGCGCCAATAATTGCACGATGGATAGCTGGCGTCCGGTTAATTTATTTTTGCCCCGGATTCTAAGCCAGGCTTGCTCAGGATCAATTTGATACAAGGCCGGGTCTGCCAACATTTCAAAATCCTGTTGCAACCAGTCCAGACGCCCTAATTTTTCCAGCTGCGCGGTCATTTTTTGGTAAATTTTGCAAAGATAAATAACATCATCGGCGGCATACTGAATTTGATCCTGGTTTAATGGCCGCTCACTCCAGTCGGTCCGGGTATGCGCTTTGCTCAGATTGACATTGAGAAAACTCGATACCAGCATCGCATACCCTGGGTTTTCTTGAAAACCCAGCAACGGTGCGGCAATTTGGGTATCAAAAACCGGTGCCATTACGCGACCGGTTATTTGATAAAAAATTTCCAGATCCTGACGGCACGCATGCAAAACTTTTGTGATGTTTTCGTCATACAAAACCTCAAACAAAGGCGTCAGATCCTGTAAAACCAATGGATCAACGCAAGCCACCCATTCGGGCGTTGCAATCTGCAACAGACAAAATTTGGGATAATAGGTTTTCTCACGCAGAAATTCGGTATCCAGCGCAATCCAGCTTTCATTTTTAATGCTCTGACAAAGTATTGCCAGTTTTTCAGGGGTGTCAATGTATTGAATTATCATAATGCCTATAACTTTAGCATCAAAACAGACTATAGCCAGCACTGTTGGCAAAAATTTAAGCAGACGCTTCGCACACGAAGTCGGGCATATCCGTGATTCTGATTCGTCGTCCACCGTAACTTGGCCATCAGATGACCTATCCTGATTTCCTAAGAGACCCTTAACAGCAGTTCGCTTTTCTGAAATTTCAAGCCCTTAGCAAAAAAACTAAAGCAATTCTTCATTGTTCCGTTGTCATTTCTTTGTCATTTAAAGTTGACTTTTTTGCCAAAATCATTCAATTTACGCATCTGGAAAGGCGGTAACCGCTTGATTCAGGTTAAGCTTAAACTGAAAAAAGTAAAAGCCATCCAACAAAGCTTTAAAACTAATATTAGTCTTAATAACATGAAATCGTATTCTGGCGCGTAACAGGATACCAGGAGGAAACATATGAAGAAGCCTGTAAAAAACTGGCTGCTTGCTTCGACTGTAGCTGCTTTACTTGCTGCACCTACCCTTTCAAGCGCTAACAGCGGCGTTGAAAAATTGACTCAAAACCCGGCTAACTGGGCCACTGCATTAGGTAACTATGCTGGCACCCGGTATAGCAAGCTGGATCAAATCAACACTAAAAACGTAAAATATCTGCAACCTGCATGGTCTTTCTCAACAGGTGTTTTGCGTGGCCATGAAGGTGGTCCATTGTTTATCAATGGTATTTTATACATTCACACACCTTTCCCTAATACGGTTTATGCGATTGACCCAAAAACACAATCTGTTATCTGGGAATTCACACCACAAATGGATGCCGATGTCACCATCCCTGTGATGTGTTGTGATACCGTCAACCGTGGTTTGGCTTATGGCGATGGAAAAATCTTCCTGCAACAGTCTGACACCGTTCTGACTGCACTGGATGCTAAAACCGGTAAACGTGTATGGAGCGTTCAAAACGGTGATCCTAAACTGGGCATGACCAACACTAACGCCCCACTGGTCGTTAAAGATATGGTTCTGACCGGTATCGCAGGCGGTGAATTTGGTGTTCGCGGTTTCCTTGCAGCCTATGACATTCGTACTGGCGAATTGCGTTGGAAAGGCTACAGCATGGGACCTGACGCTGACACATTGATCAACCCTGACAAAACGACAACCTGGAAAGACGGTAAAGTTCAAAAAGTGGGTAAAGATTCCAGCTTGAAAACCTGGAAAGGTGACCAATGGAAAATTGGCGGTGGCACCACTTGGGGCTGGTACAGCTATGACCCTGAATTAAACCTGGTGTATTACGGGTCAGGTAACCCATCAACCTGGAACCCTGTACAGCGTCCGGGTGACAACAAATGGTCCATGTCCTTGTGGGCTCGTGATGCCGACACTGGTGAAGTCAAATGGGTTTACCAGATGACGCCACATGATGAGTGGGATTATGACGGTATCAACGAAACCGTTCTGGTTGACCAAAAAATCAACGGTAAAATGCGCAAAACTATCGTGCATTTCGACCGTAACGGTTTTGGCTATACTTTAGACCGCGTTACCGGTGAATTGTTAGTCGCTGAAAAATTCGACAAAACAGTCAACTGGGCAAGCCATGTTGATATGAAAACCGGCCGTCCACAAGTTGTTGATCGTTATTCAACTGAATTCCACGGTGAAGACGAAAACACTACAGACATTTGTCCTGCGGCACTGGGTGCTAAAAACCAGCAACCCGTTTCTTACTCACCGCAAACAGGTTACTTCTACATTTCAGGCAACCACCTGTGCATGAACTATGAGCCTTTTGAAGTTTCATACACAGCTGGCCAGCCTTATGTTGGTGCAACCTTGACCATGCGCCCTGCACAAGGCGATGTCATGACGGGCAAACCTGATGGTTCTCATAACCTCGGTCAATTCACTGCATGGGATGCGACAACCGGTAAAATCGTCTGGTCAAACAAAGAACCATTCTCAGTCTGGTCTGGTTCTGTTGCAACTGCGGGCGGCGTCGTTTTCTACGGTACCCTGGAAGGTTACCTGAAAGCCGTTGATGCGAAAACAGGCAAAGAACTGTATCGCTTCAAAACGCCTTCAGGCATCATTGGTAACGTCAATACCTGGGAATACAACGGCAAACAATATGTTGGCGTTTTATCCGGTATTGGTGGCTGGGCCGGTATCGGTATCGCTGCGGGCTTAGATACAGGCGACGAGTCTTCCAACTCTGAAGGTCTGGGCGCCGTAGGTGCATACAGAAGCCTGAGCTCTTTCACAAAACTGGGCGGTACACTGACTGTATTTGCACTGCCTGATAACAAATAAGTTTCAACTTATTTAAAAGAGCAAACAAGGCCTTGGCTGTTTTCAGTCAAGGCCTTTCTTTTATGCCACACAAACAACCTGGCAATCGTTCGTTAATGGGATTCGCTATCGCTCTACCTGTCACGACCTGTTACCCTCCTTCTTCAAAACGCCTCAAGTAAGAGTCTTCCCGAAATCAGTATTCTCTCGAACTTTTTATTTAGCTTGTCTGTCAGTTAATGGTATCGTTACCCTTGTCATTAACTTTTATTCATTCTTTAAATATGTTTCGAACACAACTATTTTTCTTATTCCTGTTTATTTATAGTTTTTCGGTGAATGCTGCGGAAAAATTCCGTGTCTGTGCAGATCCGCTCAATCCGCCCTACTCAACCAAAGAACAAACCGGCTATGAAAACAAGATTGCCCAATTGTTTGCCAATCAACTCGGTCAGGAGCTGGAATATTACTGGTTTCCACAACGAATCGGCTTTATTCGTAACACACTAAAATCCGAAATTGAAGGACCCGACCAATTTAAATGTGATGTTGTCATGGGTGTTCCGGCCGGATTTGATTTTGCCAAAACCACTAAGCCCTATTTTCATTCGACTTATACGTTAATTATTGCCAAAGGACGCGGTTGGGACCACATTACCTCGCCTGAACAACTGGCCGATCAACCGCTGCAAAAAATCGAAAACATGAAAATAGCCATGTTTGACCGAGGCCCAGGCACAGCCTGGCTACAGAAAATGGGTTTACTGGATCAAGGCATTCCCTATCAGAGTATGACAGGCGACGATGAAAACAATGTCGCCATGCAGATTGAAAAAGACCTGAGAGCTGGAAAAATCGATATGGTGATTTTATGGGGTCCGCTCTCTGGCTATATCACATCCCAAAGCCCGGAAGGCAGCTATATTGTCCTGCCTATGCAATCGACACCGGATATAAAGTTTGATTTTTCGATGAGTATGGCGGTTCGTTATGGCGATAACGACAGAAAAGCCATGCTGGAACGCCTCATCGACAAAAATTCAGATAAAATCATTCAAATTATCGAAAGCTACCGTATTCCGGTATTACCCATCCCCAAACAAACGCGTCGACATGATGACGATTGAAGGTTGACACATTTTGTAGCACCGCTTATGCCAACCATAGCCGGTGCTACAAGTTTCTGCCAAACAAGCCGATCAGATGCTTTAGCCGCCCCGTATATTCATCGGTCAGCTGATCCCAGGAAAAGCGCCAACGCCAATTACCCTCTGTCGTCCCTGGAATATTCATTCTGCAATCAGAACCCAAGCATAAAACATCCTGCATCGGAATCACAGCCAGACTTGACACAGATGCGAGCGCCGTCCCGATCAAAGTATAAGGCATTGTCGTTTGAGAAAAGCCAAGATACTCATAAATACGATGTTTTTCGCCATCCGATAAGCTGTTAAACCAGCCTAAAGTAGTATCGTTATCATGTGTGCCTGTGTAAATAACACTGTTTGGCACACAGTTGTGAGGTAAATACGGATTCTCAGCACCGCCTCCGAATGCGAACTGTAGAATTTTCATCCCGGGTAAATCAAAATCATCCCGTAATTTTTCCACTGCATCGGTAATAATCCCTAAATCTTCAGCGACTAAAGCCAAATCAGGATAGGCCTCACTGATAGCCCGCAATAATTTATCACCTTCTGCTTCGACCCATTGCCCATTGACTGCGGTATCTTCATTGGCCGGAATTTCCCAAGCCGACTCCAGCCCCCGAAAATGATCAATGCGCAAAATATCAAATAATTCATTCTGAGTTTGAATACGTTCCAGCCACCATTTGAAACCGGTTTCAACATGATGATCCCAGGCATAAT
>CAYUAE010000054.1:1331-12391 GCA_964442675.1 uncultured Methylomarinum sp. | reverse complement strand
TTATAAGTTTTTGATAAATAATGAATAAGTTTATTATGGCATGTTGCTACAATGACATGGCTGGGTTAAATGGTTTGTTAAAATGCATTGATTATGGTATAAAGCTGAGTTCATTTTTGATTTAATTCTCACATTTATCGACACAAGCAGCAGGGTGCTGATTATGGTGACATGATCGGTTGCTGTTTGGGGTAAATGGAGGCGTAACCCAGACCGGAAAATCCGGTCATTTAGTCAGGAGAAAAGTATGGCCGCAGTATCAATGCGAGATATGTTGGAAGCAGGTGTTCATTTCGGACACCAGACCCGTTATTGGAACCCGAAAATGGCGCCTTATTTATTTGGCGCTCGTAACAAGATTCATATCATCAACCTGGAAAAAACACTTCCTTTGTTTAATGATGCCATGAATTACCTGGGTCAGGTGGCGGCGAACAAAGGCACTATCTTGTTTGTTGGCACCAAAAAAGCTGCACGCAAAACGGTTGCTGAAGAAGCCAAGCGTTGTGGTATGCCTTATGTCAATCACCGCTGGTTAGGCGGCATGATGACAAACTTTAAAACCATCAAAAAGTCTATCAATCGCCTTAAAGAGCTGGAAGCTATGAAGGCTGATGGGACGTTGTACCAACGTTTTAACAAAAAAGAAGCGTTAGGCATGGAGCGCGAACTGGAAAAACTGGAGCGCAGTTTGGGTGGTATCAAGGATATGAAGGGACTGCCTGATGTGATTTTCGTGCTGGATGTCGGTTACGAAAAAAATGCTGTTCAGGAAGCCAAGAAATTAGGTGTTCCTGTGGTGGGTGTCGTTGACTCCAATAACTCACCTGAAAATATTGATTACGTCATTCCGGGCAATGACGATTCAATTCGCTCTATCAAACTATATTGCCAGGCAGCATCGGCGGCAATTCTGGAAGCAAAAACAGCCGCATTGGCACAATCTGCCAAATCTGATGAATTTGTCGAGGCCGAAGCTGCTGCCGCTGAAGAATAATCATCTTGGCGTGTTGCGATTAAAAACCGTTACCCGTTTTGGGAACGGTTTTTGAACCTGTTCAAGATTGTTATAAGCGGCTGTTGTGTGCAGACGGCACACAGATCAAGGTTATCGAGTACCGTCCAGGCACACTGGCCGTGATGCAGTAGATTTTGAACAGATTCTTAAAGTGATTGTTGAATGAGATTTAATACAAATGCAAACGCCTCCTCTGCGAGGCGTTTTTTTAGTATCAAGACAGAGGAAAACAAGAAATGAGTATTACCGCTGCAATGGTAAAAGAACTGCGTGAAAGAACCGGTTCTGGCATGATGGAATGTAAAAAAGCTTTGGTTGAAACCAATGGCGATATGGAAAAAGCTATCGAAAACATGCGTAAATCCGGTTTGGCAAAAGCTGACAAAAAATCCGGACGTACTGCGGCAGAAGGCACCATCGGCATTAAAATATCAGATGATGGTAAAACTGCGGCGATGGTTGACGTTAACTGCGAAACCGATTTTGTCGCTAAAGGCGATGACTTTACCAATTTCGTTAATGATGTCGCGACTGTTTTATTGACGAACGACGTTGAAAATATCGAACAATTGGCTGAGTTGAAACTGCCTGGTGGCGAAACTGTTGATGAAGCACGTCGTGCGCTGATTGCCAAATTAGGCGAGAACATTACCATCAGACGCTTCGTTAAATATGTCGCTGAAGGCGGTGTCGGCAGCTATCTGCACGGCAGCAAAATTGGCGTCATTGTTGAATTGGCAAAAGCCGATGATGCACTCGGTAAAGATATCGCAATGCATGTTGCAGCCATCAATCCGGCGCATGTTTCTGAGAAAGACGTTCCTCAGCAGATGATTGACAAGGAAAAAGAAATTTTTTCTGCGCAAGCCCTGGAAAGTGGTAAGCCTGCCGAGATTGTCGAAAAAATGATTACAGGCCGCATCAAAAAATTCCTGGCGGAAATTACACTGGAAGGTCAACCTTTTGTAAAGGATGATAAAACAACGGTTGGTAATCTGCTAAAATCTCAGGATAATACCGTGATTCGCTTTACTCGCTTTGAAGTAGGCGAGGGCATTGAGAAAAAAGAAGAAGATTTTGCAGCAGAAGTGATGGCCCAGGTCAAAGGCTAACACGACTAAAACCCGGTTTTTTTAACCGGGTTTTTTATAAGCCTCAAGCTGTACACGACAAAAAATATCTGTAGGATGGGTACGACTACATGGACGGCGACCCATACAGATAAAATGTTTGTCGTGAACAAAGAAGTCTCAACGTAACAGCGGTCAGAGAATTTATAACCAATACTGTGGAATGAATTTATGAGTCAATTGATTTGCCGAAGAATTTTATTGAAACTGAGTGGTGAAGCCTTGATGAGTCAGCAAGGTGGAAACAGTATTGACCCTGAAATCGTGCAACGATTGGCCAAGGAAATAAAAGAGCTGTGTGATGCCGGTCTTCAAGTCGGCCTGGTGATTGGTGGCGGTAATATTTTGCGCGGTGCAGAAACAGCAGCGGCTGGATTAAATCGTGTTACGGGCGATCAAATGGGGATGCTGGCGACGGTGATTAATGCGTTGGCCATGCAAGATGCACTGGAATATCTGGGGCAACCTGTCAGAGTCATGACAGCTTTAAAAATCAATCAGGTCTGCGAAGACTACATTAAGCGCCGCGCGGTCAGGCATCTGGAAAAAAAACGGGTTACTATTTTTGCGGCGGGTACCGGCAATCCTTTTTTTACCACCGATACGGCAGCCAGCCTGAGAGCGATTGAAATTGAAGCTGAACTCATGATTAAAGCGACCAAGGTCAAGGGTGTTTTTTCAGCCGACCCGGAAACAAATCCTGATGCTACCTTCTATCCACGTCTAACTTATGACGAAGCGCTGGATCAACGCTTGAATGTTATGGATACAACGGCATTGGTGTTATGCCGCGACAATAACCTGCCGATGCGCGTGATGAATATTTTTGAGCCTGGCGCTGTGATGCGCTTAATGCAGGGTGAAGATATCGGTTCGCTCATCGTCAAGGAATAACCTAAGTTATTGAAGCTAAGCAAAATAAAAGAAGAAGAGGAAAACATGATCAGTGATATTCAACAGGATGCTTCCGCCCGGATGGCGAAAAGCATTGAAGCACTCAAAAAAGCTTTCAGTAAAATCAGAACAGGACGTGCCCACCCCAGCCTGCTCGATCAGGTTATGGTTTCATATTATGGATCGGACACGCCATTGTCGCAGGTGGCAAATGTTACGGTAGAAGATTCCCGAACATTAAAAGTGACACCGTGGGAAAAAAATATGGTGCAGGCGATTGAAAAAGCCATTATGTCATCTGACTTAGGTCTGAATCCGGCTACCCAGGGTGCGGTTATGCGTATTCCTTTGCCGCCATTGACCGAAGAGCGACGTCGCGACCTGGTCAAACTGGTCAAGCAGGAAGCCGAACAGGGTCGGGTTTCGATTCGTAATATTCGGCGCGATGCCAATTCCGAAATAAAAGAAGCGTTGAAAGAAAAAATGATTTCTGAAGATGAGGCGCGTGCAGCGGAAGATAAAATTCAAAAATTAACGGATCAGTTCATCAAAGAGATTGAAAAACTGCTGGAAGAAAAAGAAGCTGACTTATTATCAATGTGACCGCAGTAATGACGTGTGCAGCACCCTTTAAATTCGGTATTTTATCTGACACAGAACCGTTCTCGGCAAATCATTTAAACGGCTTGGGTGTGTTATCCGTAGTAGTATTTATATCAACAGGTTAAGCATAAAATGAAATTAGTCACTTTAGTTAAAAGGTGCTGCACTAGATGAGTGTCACTCCGACAGGCATGCCACCGATAGATAATGGTAACCCACGGCATATTGCGATCATTATGGATGGCAATGGCCGCTGGGCGCAGAAGCGTTTTATGCCGCGTGTTTTCGGCCATAGGCAAGGTGTGAAGGCCGTGCGTAATATTGTCGAGTATTGCGCCGAACAGCAGATAGAAGTGTTATCTCTGTTCGCTTTTAGCAGTGAAAACTGGCGACGTCCGGAAACAGAAGTTTCAATGCTGATGGAGTTGTTTATGGCAACTTTGCAGCGCGAAGTGGATAAATTGGACAAAAATAATATTCGTTTGAAAATTATCGGTGATAAAACAGCTTTTTCCGAAAAATTACAACAAAGAATAATCCATTCCGAACAGCAGACGGCGAACAATACTGGCTTAACGCTGGTAATTGCTGCTAATTATGGCGGACATTGGGATATTACCCAGGCTGTACAGAAAATTGCCGAAAAACTACAAACAGGCGAATTAAATCAGCAGCGCATTACCGAAAACCTGATCGAACAACATTTGTCGACCGCCGGATTACCCGAGCCCGATCTGTTTATTCGTACCGGGGGCGAGCAGCGCATCAGTAATTTTCTGTTATGGCAATTAGCCTATACCGAACTTTATTTCACACCGATACTATGGCCGGATTTTGATAAGCAGGCTTTGAAGGAAGCTATTATCAGTTTTAAAGGTCGTCAACGCCGTTTCGGCCATACCGGTGAACAGATTTTGACTCAATCCTGAACCACTCAATCCCTATTAAAAAAATGTTATTACAGCGTATTATCACGGCCCTTATTTTAATTCCTCTTGTCATTGCCGCGATTTTTAAATTGCCGGCTGTTTATTTCTCCCTGTTTATTGGCCTGATTACCCTTTTGGCCGCCTGGGAATGGACAGGGCTTATCGGACTGGAAAAAATCTGGCAAAAAGGTTTGTTCCTGGCAGGGCTTATTATTCCAATGCTGGGTATTCAATTCTGGACAGTCATTCTGGAGCTAATGGCTGAAGCATTTGATAACCCGGATATTCGATATTATTCTGGTGTATTGGAATGGCTGGTCATTCCTCCGGTTTTATTCTGGGTCGTGATGATGCTGCTGATCCGGGCTGTACCGCAAGCATTATTACAGTTGGAATTTAGCCGAAAGTTCAAGGCCTTTACCGGTTGGTTTATATTGTTATTCGCCTGGATGTTTTTAGCCCGCATGCGACAACTCTATGGGTCTGAAATGGTATTTTATTTTCTGCTTCTGATCTGGGCGGCAGATATTTCGGCTTATTTTGCCGGCAAAAAATTTGGTAAAGAAAAACTGGTTGAAATTATCAGTCCCGGTAAAACAGTGCAGGGTATGTATGGCGCTTTGGTCGCCGCTGTTATTTGTGGTTTGGCGTTAAGGATTTTTTATCCTTATCCTGTCATGATCTGGATGGATTTTATTTTGTTATCACTATTGACGGTTTTGATTTCGATTTATGGCGATTTGTTTTTCAGCTTAATTAAACGGCAGGCGGGCGTAAAAGACAGTGGAACATTATTGCCGGGGCATGGCGGCATATTGGATCGTATTGACAGTATCGTGGCGGCAGCGCCATTCTTTTATGCCGGCGTTCTCTTGATCGGGCGGAGTGTATTTTCATGAAAGGCTTATGTATTCTGGGCGCGACAGGGTCTATCGGCGTCAGCACGCTGGATGTTGTGGCACGACACCCCGATCGATACAAGGTTATTGCATTAACGGCGAATAATAATATCGAGCTTTTATTGGAGCAGTGTTTACAGCATAAACCGCAGTTTGTGGTGGTGGTCAATGAAGAAAAGGCTGCTCAATTCAAACAAAAAATCAGCGCCAGCGGCATATCTGATATTGAAATCCTGACAGGTTCTGCTGCGCTTGAAACGGTCGCAACGTTGGATCAAGTCGATTCAGTGATGGCGGCGATTGTTGGCGCAGCTGGATTATTACCAACCTTGGCTGCGGCTAAAGTCGGAAAAACCATTCTTCTGGCCAATAAGGAAGCCCTGGTTATGTCCGGCGATATTTTCATGCAGGCGGTACGCGATTCCGGCGCCCACCTATTGCCTATCGACAGTGAACATAACGCGATTTTTCAATGTATGCCGGGCGGATATGAGGCAGGAAGCAAGGCGCCTCAGGCACGCCGGATTTTGCTGACAGCTTCCGGTGGCCCGTTTCGGGAAACGCCGGTAGAACAATTGAAAACGGTCACGCCTGAGCAGGCCGTCGCGCACCCTAAATGGGATATGGGGCGAAAAATTTCGGTCGATTCTGCGACCATGATGAATAAAGGCCTGGAACTGATTGAAGCGTGTCTGCTGTTCAATATGGCGCCTGAAGCGATTCAGGTGGTCATACATAAACAAAGTATCATCCATTCAATGGTTGATTATGTCGATGGTTCCGTCCTGGCGCAGATGGGGAATCCGGACATGCGTATTCCCATTGCTCATGCGATGGCCTGGCCGGACCGGTTTGATTCCGGCGTTGAACCGCTGGATATTTTTGCAGTCCGGCAAATGGATTTTGAAAAACCGAGTCTGGAGCGGTTTCCGTGTTTGCGATTGGCTTATGAAGCCATCAAAGCCGGTGGTATTATGCCGGCCGTATTGAACGCGGCCAATGAAATTGCCGTAGACGCGTTTTTGAATGAAAACATTCGTTTTACCGATATTGCTGTCGTGATTGAAAAAACCATGCAGGCATTTAAGCCAACTTCGGCAAAAACGCTGGCGCAAGTGCTGGAAGCGGATCAACAGGCCAGACAGGAGGCCGATAAACAAATCCAAAACCTGAGTATTTAATGGATATTTTAAATAGCCTGTTTTATTTCATTATCGCCATTGGCATACTGGTTTCATTTCATGAATTTGGTCATTTTTGGGTGGCACGCAAAGTTGGGGTTAAAGTCCTGCGTTTTTCCATTGGATTCGGAAAAGTGCTTTGGTCGCGCCAATCTTCACCCGAATCGACCGAATATGTGATCTCTGCGATTCCGCTCGGCGGCTATGTCAAAATGGTCGATGAACGGGAAGGTGAGGTTAAACCTGAAGACTTGCCTTATGCTTTCAATCGTCAGCCACTTTGGGCGCGAACTGCCATCGTTGCGGCAGGCCCCATTTTTAACCTGATTCTTGCGGTTTTCTTCTTTTGGTGTGTTTTCATTATTGGTGAAACCGGAATGCGGCCTGTGGTGGCAGCGCCTGAGCCTGGCACCTTAGCGGCACAGGCTGGATTTGAAGAAGGGGATGAGATTCTGGCGGTTAATAACGAAACAACACCGACCTGGACAGAAGCTATCAGCCAGGTCTTCGAGCAGGCCATGACGGGGGCAAAAAAGCTTGAATTTGAGGTTAAGAACAACGAAGGTTTTGAGGTCGAACGCATTGTGCTTCTACCTGAAGGCGCGATAGAAGATACAAAGTCATTTTATAACAAAATGGGGCTTAAGCCGTGGTCACCGACAATTCCGCCTGTCATTGGAAAATTATTGCCGAATGGTGCGGCTGCAGAAGCCGGACTGCAAAGCGGCGATATTTTGCTACAAGCCGATGATGAAAAAATAAATGACTGGATGCAGTGGGTCAATTATGTTCAGGCAAGGCCGGGACAAGCTATCAAGCTTTTAATTGAGCGCGATGGGGTTCGTTTAAACGTGACGGTAACGCCGAAAGAAATAACCACCAAAGATGGTCGCACGATAGGACGGATTGGTGCCAGTGTGAAAATACCGGAAGAGCTGATTGAATCATTGCGTGTCAGCTATTCTTTAGATCCGATTCAAGCCATTCCCAAAGCGTTTGAAAAAACCTGGTTTTATTCAATCAGTACGCTGGAAATGATGGGGAAAATGCTGATTGGAAAAGCATCGGTACAAAATTTGAGCGGCCCGATCAGTATCGCTCAATATGCCGGTGAATCGGCAGAAATGGGGCTGGTACCATTTTTGAAATATCTGGCCTTGATCAGCGTCAGTTTAGGGATTCTGAACCTGCTGCCTATCCCCGTATTAGATGGTGGGCATTTATTGTTTTTTGCCATCGAAGCTGTCAAAGGTAATCCCGTCTCTGAAAAAGTACAAATATTCTTCCAGCAACTGGGCTTGTTGATGCTGCTGTCCTTGATGATGCTGGCCATGTTTCTGGATGTGGAAAGGCTGTTCCAATAGCTGTAAAAGTAGATAGTGTAAGAAACTAATGTCCCGCTCTTAAGTCACATGGGTTTGAAATATAGTATGGAAAATCAGATGAAAATTATTGCTCTTGTTTTATTAAGTTTTGTATCCGTTGTACAAGCTGATGAAACGACGATTAGAACTAACCTGAAACGCATTATTCCCTCATTAGATATAAAATCTGTTTCACCCTCACCGGTAAAAGGTATCTACGAAGTCACCATTGGCGGTGATATTCTTTATGTTTCCGAAGATGGTAAATACTTGTTGCAAGGTCATCTCATTGACGTTGCCGCGCGAAAAGACTTGACTGAAGCTAAGCTGGCTGCCGTCAGAAAGCAGGCTTTAGATGCATTGGGCGAAAATGAACAAATCATTTTCAAATCGGACAAACCGAAATATGACATTTTTGTCTTTACCGATATCGATTGCGGCTATTGTCGAAAACTACATTCCGAAATCGATCAATATCTGGAGCAGGGTATTAATGTCCATTATTTATTTTATCCACGCGCTGGAGTCGGTTCAGACTCCTATAAAAAGGCAGAAACAGTCTGGTGTTCTGACGATCGCAAAAAAGCCCTGACCGAAGCTAAACAAGGTAAAAAAATGGAATTTAAAACCTGTGACAATCCGGTCAAGAAACATATGCAGCTTGGCCGTGAATTTGGTGCACAGGGTACGCCGATGCTGGTGACCCGGAAAGGAACGATTTTCCCAGGCTATGTGCCCGCCGCCAGCCTGGCAAAAGCTTTGGCGAAAGAAAATAACTGATGTGATGTCTTTACAGCCGATGGGTTTCAGCGCCAGCCGAAACCCATCATATATTCAATCCATTACCCGGAAAGTCTTCATAAGGCATCAGAAAAAACTGTTCCAGATATGAAGATTTTCCAGGTCTGGGTATTGATAATGCATTTGTCGGAGCGTAATCTTGGTAGCCGCACGGATATAGCGCTCAGAAGGTATTGTGTAGTTTTCAGGCTTTTCAGCTGACAAAACAGCCTGTTGCACGCGGTGTTTTTCTCTGACATAGGCTTTTCGTCCCCATTTTTGCAATAAAACCTGAAATTTATCAAACAGTTCAGTGTCAAATTGCATGTCCCCTTCATCCGTATGGCTCAATGCATGTTCCGGATACAGACTCAGAACAGGAAGATAACCGTCAGGCACGGGAATATTAGCCGAATGCGTTCTTCTGCTTGCCAACAGTTTAGGCAGTAGATGGGTATGCGAGCCCTCCGGCGTTTTTTCCAGGCCAATGGGCTGATAGACTTCTATCCTCCCGATTCGGGATAAAATGACGCGATGAGGACTCAATTGCAAAATACTGTCTTTCAGTTCAGGACTGGTTTCAAAAAAAGATTGATTCCGGCATTGCCGCAAGGCATCAATCAATGCGCTATCCTCAGTCCGAATACAAAAATCGATGTTTTCAGCGCCCAGCCCCAAATCAAACAAAATGGCTGACTGATGTTTTTCCTGCAATGCATCCCGGTCAGGACCCAACTCGGTAATATGCTGCCGCTGTGACATTCGAGCCTGCGCCTGCGGCAAACAAAACACCACTCCTTGCTGCCAGGATTTTGTGTTTTTACTGATTCCTTCATAGGCAACCGGAGAAATGGCTGACTGCAATGCTATCTGAATAGCGCCTTGAGCGGTGATGCTTTGCAGAGTATGCTGATGCTCAGTGACTTCAACCGCTTCCGAGGGGATTCTATGAAACTCGGCAATAGCGCCAAAACAGCCGATACTGAAACTACTTGCCGGTTTTTCCAGATGTTCCCGCAACACTGTTCTGATGTCCTGATTTATTTCCATACTGACCTCTATTTGTTTGAATGAGACTTTTAGGAAGCGCTGAACAAATCAACGATTCCTTAATGATTCCACCGGAATCACGACAGGGACTTGCTGCAAGGTTCCGGTCACCACCTGAATGGAAAAACAGCGGGCTATTTTATCGGCAACCATGACCTCCTCGACTGCTCCCTGATGCAGAATTTGCTGCTGCCCCAGAAACAACACCCGATGACAAAAGCGTCTGGCCAGATTCAAATCATGAATGACAATCACAACAGCCAGTCCGTCTTTAGCCTGCTGTTGCAAATAACCCATTATTTCCAGCTGATGCCCGGGGTCCAGGCCGGCCAACGGTTCATCGGCCAGCAAAATCTGCGGCTGAACTGCTAGCGCCCGAGCCAGCAAAACCCGCGCCCGCTCGCCACCTGACAACGCCTGAATACTGCGCTGGGCAAATTGCCAGGCATCACACTTTTCCAATACCTGCCTGACAATATGCCAGTCTTTTTTAGTTGGCCGCTGCCAGGGTTTTAAATGAGGCAAGCGCCCCAGCATAACCAGATTTTCAACACTCATGCTCCAGTGAACATCATGCCCCTGCGGCAAATAGGCCAGCTTTTGGGCCAGCGCTTGCCTGGGCATTGCAGCCATGTCTTTGCCGTCAAAAAAAACCGTGCTGACATCATGCCCGGACAAACCCGCCAATGCCTTGAGCAAAGTCGTTTTACCGGTGCCATTCGGCCCCATCAGCCCGACAATCTCACCTTTGGCAACGGCAAAATCAATGTCTTTCAGGATGGTTTTTTCACCGATCTTCAGCGTCAGCGAAGCGGCTTGCAGCAGGCTCATAAAACCTCCCGTTCTGTTTTAAAAATCAGCATCAGAAAGAACGGCGCACCGATCATGGCAGTCAATACACCCAGCTTTAATTCTGTTGTAGACGATAACAAGCGCACGGCAATATCAGCCAGCAATACCAGGCTCGCCCCTCCCAAGGCACTGGCCCATAGCAGCCGGCCCGGCTGAAAACCCACCCAGCGTCGTAACAGATGCGGAACAATCAGCCCGACAAAGCCGATAGCGCCGGAAACCGCCGTGGCCGCGCCGACCGATAAAGCCACACCGACAACCGTCAACAGCCGTAGTTTGGATAAATTGACGCCCATTGTCTGCGCCGCCTCTTCCCCTAAGGTCAATGCATCCAGTGAACGCCCCATCAGCAATAACAAA
>CAYUAE010000054.1:0-1231 GCA_964442675.1 uncultured Methylomarinum sp. | reverse complement strand
CGCACATCCACAGGAAGCTGGCTGGCGTCATTGAGCCATTGCCACCATGCCTGCCAGCCGACAGCCGAAGGCCCGACCAGCAACGAGCCAATGAAACAGGCCGCCAACAAAGTGCAAAGGAACAGAAATAGTGTAAGTTGTTTACCCATGAGAGCCCCACATTGCCTTTAAGCTGGATGCAGCCGGGGAATGAGAACAATTCAGAGCGTGAAGAAAACGAGAAACAAGGATGTTGCTATCAGTGTTCAGTATCATTTTTCCCGCCCGACTTCAGCCAGCAGATTGTCAACGGCATCCAGAACAAAAGGCGTACCGCAAATCCACAAGGCATCATCAATGGAAATATTTTTCCGCTGGGCGGCATAATGCCGGTAAGCGGGATGCAATAATGCGGCAGCGGCAACCGAGCCGTCAGGACTGCGTCGCCGTCCTTTAATCAGCACATCAACCGGATGCATTAACAACTCTTCCAGTGATAAATGTCCTGAACCGGAAATACCCAGTTGTGCCGCCAGATTGCTGAAACCGGCCTGTTTCAAAATAGCGTCCGCCAGGGTGTTTTTACCGGTGGTATAGCCATTTTCCCGATAAAAAACAGCCATAACCGGTTTATCCGGACGCTTGTTTTTCAAGACTTGCAGGCGTTTATCAAATTGAGCAATTAACTGCTCGCCTCGCTGCGGGTGCCCAACCAGATCTGCCACTTTTCTGATGTTAGCGCGGATGGTGGGAAAATTACTGGCAACCGGCAATACCTCGACCCGATAGCCCAGTTTTTTAAGCATAAAAACGGTGGTGCGTGTAGAAAAAACGCCCGCCAGAACCAGGTCCGGTTTCAAGCGCATGATTTCTTCTGCCTGCCCATGATTTAAATAAAGCCCCTGCGCCTGTTCTGTCATCACCGAAAGATCAGGGCGCGCCGCCAGATAGCTGACCGAAACAATTTCATCCCGGTCAGCCAACAGCATCAGCAATTGATCGGTGCACAAATTCATCGACACCACCCTAAGGGGTGAGGCGGACAGGTTAAGCCCCCAACTCAGCAGGCAGACACAGACAAACAGACGCATCCGGCTCATCCGCCGTTCACTTACAAGGCATCGAAAGAAAAGCGGATGCCGCCATAACCGGCAATACCCTTGGCCGCATAGCTGTAGACCTCCTGATAATGCTCATCCAGCAGATTTTCAACCCGGGCAAAGACTTCCAGTTGCTTGTAAACATGATAGGA
>CAYUAE010000053.1:0-12415 GCA_964442675.1 uncultured Methylomarinum sp. | reverse complement strand
TGTTTGGGCTGCAGACGCGTCCTGTGCATTCGCGACACAGCTGATGCTCAATAGCACACAAAGTCCAATAAAATGGCGTGGTCGTAATCCACGGAGTAAAGGTCGTATTGTCATGGCATTGACCCAGGTTTGAAAACAAGCATTTTGACGGCTGACGCCAATCTTAATCCGGCTTTGCCAGCAATAATGCCAGGGTGTTGTGTGACGGCAATGGTAAGGCTGGTTAAGGTATTCTTAATAATAGCACGTCTGTAAATTTCACTCTAAAATAGCCCATATTATGTGAGGAAAACATGGTTCACAATGGCGGAAAAACAGATTGTTCGAAAAATTATTCATGTCGATATGGATGCATTTTTCGCCGCGGTTGAGCAACGTGACCATCCGCAATACCGGGGGAAACCGGTTATCGTTGGCGGATTGCCGGATAGCCGGGGTGTGGTGGCGACGTGCAGTTATGAGGCGCGTCGGTTTGGGATTCATTCTGCCATGCCGTCGTCACATGCTTATCGTTTATGCCCGCAGGGCATTTTCATTAAACCCCGATTTGAGGCCTATCGCGAAGCGTCGGCCATTATTCATCAGGTTTTTGCCGAATTTACCGACCTGTTCGAACCCTTGTCACTGGATGAAGCTTATCTGGATGTCACAGGCCAAGGTTCTGCAACGCGTATTGCAATGGCGATCAAACAGAAAATAAAACAGCGCACCGAACTTATCGCCTCGGCGGGTGTTTCGTATAACAAATTTCTGGCTAAAATCGCCTCCGATATGGATAAACCTGATGGCTTGTATCTGATCACGCCAGAACAGGGGCCTGCGTTTATCAGGGGACTGCCGATCGGCAAGTTTCACGGCGTGGGGAAAGCCACTGAAGAAAAAATGCATCGCTTAGGTGTTCGGACAGGTCAGGATTTACAAAAATTGTCACTTGCCGAGTTGTGTCGCCATTTTGGCAAATCCGGCAGCTATTATTACAATCTGGCCAGAGGGATTGATGAGCGGCCGGTAAAGAGCGACCGCTTACGAAAATCGGTCGGTGTGGAAACCACCTATGAACAGGATATCAGCGATTATTCTGTGGTTTTGCAGCAGTTGATGCGGCTGTTACAGCAGGCACTGAAAAAAATGGCCGATAAAAAACTTATCGCTCATACCGTAACGATAAAAATCAAATACCATAATTTTGTGCAGATTACCCGCAGCCGTACTTTGCCGACACGCATCGAGACAGCGCAAGGGCTGGAGGCCGTTTTTAAGGCATTACTGCAAGATACCGAGGCGGGCAGGCGAAAAATCCGCTTGCTGGGCGTTACCCTTTCCGCATTGAATCAACAAAACCCTTCTGAGTATCGGCAACTGGACTTATTCCGCCTGCTCGATGAGCGTTCTGATTTCCTGGTATAACAGGCGGGCAGACTTAGGTGGCTTGCCGGCTTGTGTTTCTTTTTGTGCGTTGCGTTGCAGTTGCCGAATATGCTGCCGGTTGGCCTGTGGAAATTGCGCCAGCAGATCGGTCAACGCATCCTGGCCATTTTCCGATAGCAGCTTGTCACGCCATTGTTCGGCCTGATGATGTTCGCGTACCGCATGAATGCTCTTGCTTTTGATACGGGCAATTTTTTCTGTAATGGGCTCAAGGTCAAGCGTTCTTAATTGTCCGGTCACAAATTTCAACAGTCGCTTTCTGGCCGCTTTAGGTGGCATCTTGCGTGCGTCCAGAACTGATGTCTCAACCCTCTCAGGCAATTCCAGGCTTTTTATCTGATTTTCCGTCAGCGCACAGATTTGTTCCGCCAGGTCGGCAATACGCGCAATATCCCGTTTTATCGCCGTTTTGTTCGGCCGGATGGCATATTCAACGGCTTCTTCGTCATCATCGTATAAATCGTCAATCATGTTTGTATCTATCTCAAAAAGTAACAACGCAATTAATTGGCTGCCATGTAAATTAAAAAAACAATAAACAGCGCAACGGCCGCCAGTGGAATTAAAAAACCCGGCCAGTCTTTTTCGGCCTGTTGGCTTTGTGCCATAGTTTGTTTAACCCCGGGCCACATCCAGAATACGATACCGATGGCCAGAATGCCGACGATGATATTTTCCCAGTTTGTAGATTCCATAGTGTTTAGTCTGAAAGATAATATTCAATGGTTGAAACGACCCGGATTTTTTTGATATGCGGGTTGTTTTGATCACGTGGGCTGATCGAAAAACGCCCTTGTGACGCGGTTTTTATTTTGCCTAAGCGGCTGTTCGAGTCTTCCGCGAATTTTTGCGCCACTTCGCGGGCTTTAGTGGTGGCTTCTGCTATCATCGCCGGTTTGACCTGATTCAGGCGGGTGAAGAGATAGCTGACCTGGGATTGATAATCACCGGCGGTAAAGGCAATGCCCTGTTTGCCTAACTCAGACAGTTTATTCATCAGCGAGCGCACCTTTTTGACCTGTTTGGAATAAACAGTGACCGTTTGGGTTGCGCTATAGCGAAATTCAGCACGTTGTGGCCCGTATTGATTGGCTACTCTATCCATAATCATCGGTGGTGAAAAGCTGATTTCTTCATCGGTTATGCCATTCAATAATAAAAAAGCCCGGATTTTAGCGTTGTTTTTCTCAATCGTGTCATATAACCTCGTCAGCTTATTATCGGCTGCGACAAACTGAATGGGCCAAATCACAATATCGGCCGGGTATTCACGCTCTGATAGACCTTTGACTCGGACGCTGCGTTCAAATGATTTGAAATCCAGTGTTGCCTGGGTTATGAAAAAGCCCAGTGAGGCCAGGCCTAAGAAAATGAAGAAACCCAGAATGAAGGCCTGATTTGCTGGTGACTGTGATTGTTGCATGATGACTTCGAGTTTCGATTAAGTCATCAGCTTATCATATTTACCGGACGGCAAAAATTGCAAAATGGCGCGCCACTGATTTAACTTGTCATGAAAAGATAAAGCCGCATGGGCCGGGCTGGTTGATGGCAAGCGTTGAAGCGTTAGTTTTTGAAAGTCTGATGACAAATGAGGTAAAACGCGTTTCTGAAATACCGATTCGGCTTTTTGACCATTAAAGAATACTGCCTGAATTTGGGGGTGGCGCTGAAAAAATTGATTAAAGTCATTTATCGCTACGCTGTTCATGTCGATAGCGCTATCGAGACTGCCGGGCCGAATACAGCTTTGCAGCACATCCCACAGGGCGATGTGGTGTCGAATCAAGGCCTGTGTTTTTTCAGAGTAGCTCAAATCAGACGGCAGCTTGAGCAGGTTCAGCATGATCGGCCAAAAACTGTTGCGCGGGTGGGCGTAATATTGCTGCCGATCAAGTGACATGACGCCAGGCATGGAGCCTAGAATCAGAATTTTAGCCTGAGAATCTGCAATGTATGAAAAACTTTTGACGTTCACGGGGTAAATTTTGCGATAATACGCGCCCTTTTAGTAGCTGGAAATGATGATGTGGTTTAAAAACCTGACAGTTTACCGTTTTACCGAACCTTTTACACTCACTGTGGATGATGTGGAGGAAAAACTGGCAGACAAGCGCTTTCATCCCTGCGGAAAACAGGATATGAGTCGGTTTGGCTGGACCTCCCCATTAGGCGGTATTGAGCAGCCATTGGTGCATGCAAGCAATGGATTCATGATGCTGTGCGCCAAAAAAGAAGAAAAAGTAATTCCGCCTGCGGTAATCAATGAAATGTTGCAGGAACGTGTGGCAGAGCTGGAAGAAAAAGAAGCGCGCAAATTATCGGGCAAGGAAAAATCACGCTTGAAGGATGAGCTTATTTTTGAATTACTGCCCCGCGCTTTTGCATTTTCACGAAAAACCTATGCTTACATCGACCCTAAAGGCGGCTGGGTCGTGGTGGATGCGGCAACGCCGAAAAAGGCCGAGGATTTGCTCAGCTTATTGCGCCAATGTCTGGGATCCTTGCCGGTCGTGCCACTGACAACGGCGGAAAAACCGGCATTGATTATGACCGATTGGCTGCTCAATCAAACCGAACCGAACGATTGGGTGATCGAGGATGAATGTGAGTTGCGTTCGCAAGCGGATGAAGGCAGCATTATTCGTTGTAAACGGCATGATTTGCGTGCGCCAGAAATTCTCAATCATCTGCAAAATGACAAGCTCGTGATCAAGCTGGCTTTGAGTTGGGCAGATCGGCTCAGTTTTGTGCTGGATGAAAACCTGGCTGTAAAGCGTTTGAAATTCCTGGATTTAATTCAGGACCAGGTCGCCGATGTAGAAACTAACAGCGATGCAGAGCGCTTTGATGCCGATTTTGCCATCATGTCGATGGAGTTATCGCATTTTTTACCGCGTCTGGTTGAGGTGTTTGGTGGCATCAGTACCGCCGTCTAAGCCTTGTATCGGCGTCAGTGCCTGTTTACTGGGAGAGCGGGTGCGCTATGACGGTGATCATCAATATCAAGCGGGTTTGATTGATACATTAAAACGCCATTTTCAACTGCAATCATTTTGCCCGGAAATGGCGGCGGGGATGGGGGTTCCACGACCAGCCATTCACTTGATCGAACAGGCAGGATTGATTCGCTGTGTGCAAGTCGAACGGCCGGAGCGAGACATGACAGACGCCCTGCTGCACAGTTTTGAGCAGCGCTTGTCTATCTTTCAGACCTTAGATGGCTTTGTCCTGAAAGCCCGTTCACCCAGTTGCGGACTGGCGGGCACTAAATTGACGGGTAAACTGGGCCAGTATCGAAATGGTCGCGGTCTTTTTGCGGTCTGGCTGCAAGCGCATTTTCCAAAGATGCCAGTCATCGATGAAATCGCTTTGCAGTCGCCATCAAGACTGGCTGAGTTTATCCGGCACGTTGAAAAACATGCTTCGGGTTCGAAATAAGCAGTCTGCATGCTAGAATCAGGTCTTTAACCTGAGTAAAGGGCGCATAATGAAAGCAGATATCGGATTGATTGGCCTGGCGGTCATGGGGCAGAACCTGGTCTTGAATATGAATGATCATGGTTTCAAGGTAGCGGTTTATAATCGGACAACGGCCAGGGTGGATGAATTTCTTGACGGGCCGGCTAAAAATACCCAGGTCACAGGCTGTCATTCGCTGCAACAATTGGTCGATACGTTAGAATCGCCTAAGCGCGTCATGTTAATGGTTAAAGCCGGTGAAGTCGTCGATATTTATATCGAAAAACTACTGCCTTTATTGTCAGAAGGCGACATTATTATTGATGGCGGCAATTCCTTGTTTACCGATACCAATCGACGCACTCAATATTTGCGCGAAAAAGGCATTTTATTTATCGGCGCGGGCGTTTCAGGTGGTGAAGAAGGTGCGCGCCACGGGCCTTCGATCATGCCGGGAGGCAATAAAGACGCCTGGCCTGCGGTCAAACCTATCTTTCAGGCGATCAGTGCCAAAGTGGATGGCGAACCCTGTTGTCACTGGGTCGGCGAAAATGGCGCCGGCCATTATGTCAAGATGGTGCATAACGGTATCGAATATGGCGATATGCAGTTGATTTGCGAGGCTTATCAACTGATGCGCGAAGGCTTGGGCTTAAGCATCGATGACATTCAGAAGACGTTTGCCGAATGGAACAAGGGGGTGCTGGATTCATATCTGGTCGAAATTACCGCCAACATCCTGGCCTATAAGGATGAAAATGGACACCCTCTGGTTGATAGTATTTTAGATACGGCCGGCCAGAAAGGCACCGGAAAATGGACCGGTATCAATGCTCTGGACTTAGGGATCCCATTGACGCTTATTGCAGAGGCGGTGTTTGCGCGCTGTCTGTCTGCGCAAAAAGATGAGCGCGTCAAGGCAGCATCGGTATTGCCCAAACAGCCGGCCGCCTTTACAGGGGATGTTGAAACAGCGGTGGCTGCGATTCACGATGCGCTGTATGCGTCTAAAATTATTTCCTACGCCCAGGGCTTTCAGTTGATGCGGGAGGCGGCGAAAGAATATCAGTGGGCGCTAAATTATGGTGAGATTGCGCTGATGTGGCGTGGTGGCTGTATTATCCGCAGTCGCTTTTTAGGCGATATTAAAGCCGCTTATGATGCTGACCCTGAATTGAGCAATTTACTGTTGGCTGATTTTTTTGCCGATGCCATGCGTGCTGCCGATGCCGGTTGGCGCAAAGCGGTTATTCTCGCGATTGAATTGAATGTGCCGACACCGGCATTTTCTTCTGCACTGGCTTATTTTGACGGTTATCGCAGTGAGCGTCTGCCGGCTAACCTGTTACAGGCGCAGCGGGATTATTTTGGTGCGCATTCTTATGAGCGGATCGATCGGCCACGTGGTGAATTCTTCCATACCGACTGGACTGGGCATGGCGGCAAAACTGCATCGACCACTTACAGCGTTTAGGGTAATGAGGATGAAAGCAGAAGCGTGTACTTATGTGATTTTTGGTGCCACGGGTAATTTGTCTCAGGTAAAACTGATGCCTGCGTTGTACCACTTGGATTGTGAGGCATTGTTGCCTGAAGGGACGCGCATCGTAGCGGTAGGGCGGCGCGACTGGACACAGCAGCACTGGTGTGACGAAGTACGTAAAATGCTGGAAGCTAAAGTGCGTCAAGGCCTGGATGAGGTGGTTTTTCGTCGCTTTTGTGAGCGGATGGTCTTTCATAAAGGTGATTTAAACCAGGCCGAATGTTATACCGGTTTGGCTGAATTATTGAGCCAGAGTGATTTTCCCGTTAATCGGGCATTTTATCTGGCCATCAGTCCCTCGGATTTTGGTGCCGTTATTGAAAGCCTGAGTCAGGTCGGCTTGCTGGACGAAGACGGCAACTGGAGCCGTATCATTATCGAGAAACCCTTCGGTTATGATTTGTTGAGTTCGCAAGCTTTACAGCGACGCATCAGTAAATTTTTACGCGAAGAACAGATTTACCGGATTGATCATTATCTGGGTAAGGGCATGGTACAAAATCTGTTGGTATTCCGATTTGCCAATACCATGCTGGAGCCGCTATGGAATCGGCATTATATCGATCATATTCAAATCACCCATTCCGAAGAGCTCGGCATTGGCAGTCGCGCCCATTATTATGAAGGTGCGGGCGCTTTACGGGATATGTTGCAGAGCCATTTAATGCAGCTGTTGGCGCTGGTGACGATGGAGCCGCCAGCATCGATGGAGGCCGAGGCCTTGCGCGATGAGAAAGTCAAAGTATTGAAGTCGATTCGGCCGATCAGCAAAGAAGCCGTGAATGCATGTGCCTTTCGGGCTCAGTATGGGAGCGGCAATATTCATGGGGAACGGGTAAAGAGTTATCGGGAAGAGGATAATGTCGCCGAAGACAGCGTAACCGAAACCTATGCGGCGTTGAAGCTTTATGTGGATAACTGGCGCTGGAAAGATGTGCCGATTTATATGCGTACCGGAAAGCGCATGGCTAAAGCGCAGTCGGTGATTTCTATCTGTTTTCGCCAGCCACCGCTACAGTTTTTTCGTAACACCCAGGTGCGTTGCCCCAATCCGAACTGGCTGTTACTGGGGATTCAGCCGGAAGAATGCATCCGTATGGAAATCGTGGTGAAAGAGCCGGGGCTGGAAATGAGTACACGGGTAACCAGCCTGGATGCCGGTTATCGGAACGATAATGATCATCATACCGATGCATATGAAGATTTATTGCTGGATGTTATTCAAGGCGACCGTTCTTTGTTTTTACGCTGGGATGAAGTCGAGTGGTCCTGGCGTATCGTCGATCCAGTTCTGCAAAAATGGTCGGAAGAACGGGATTATATTGCAACCTATCCGGCCGGAAGCTGGGGGCCGATTGAAAGTCGTCGTATCTTTGATAAAGAGTCACATTACTGGCGTCATTCATTAGTGCCAAAATGCGATTAAGCTATCGGTGGTTTATTTTTTGTTGAGGGCAAGGTGAAAACGCTGCTGTAGCCATCAACAGCACAACTTTTCAAAATTGCCATCGGCAAAAGGGGCAGCTGGTGAGATCACGTTCCAGGTGTGGAGGGTTATAAGCTGAAGTAAAGCGAATCAGCCCGCGACTTCGGCTTTTTGTTCCCGTGTCAGCAGGTTGTGTACCGCCTGTTTAGGGTCGAGGTTTTCATACAGAACGCGGTAGGTTTGTTCTGTAATCGGCATTTCAACACTTAGTTTTTGCGCCAGATGCCAGGTTTCCTGTGCAGCAGAAACGCCTTCAACATGCTGTTGAATCTCATCGAGCGCATCTTGTCGGCTGACCCCTTTTCCTAATGCAAGCCCCAGGCGACGATTGCGGGATTGATCATCCGTGCAGGTTAAAATCAGATCGCCAAGGCCTGCCAGGCCCATAAAGGTGTCGGGTTGCCCGTTTAGCTTGAGGCCTAAACGAATCATTTCATTCAAACCGCGGGTAATGAGTGCCGAACGGGTGTTAGCGCCAAAGCCTAAGCCATCGGCGATACCCGCTGCAATCGCTAAAACATTTTTGACTGCCCCGCCGATTTCAACGCCAATAATGTCGGTGCTGGTATAGATACGGAAACTGGGGTTATGCAAAAGATGGGATAAATGATCAGAAAACTCGGCCGAATCTGATGCAATAGTGACTGCCGTGGGCAAACCAAGCGCCACTTCGCGCGCAAAGGTCGGCCCGGATAAAACAGCTTTTGCCAATGTTGGGCTTAAAACCTGCTCAACGAGTTGGTGTAACAGGCAGCCATCTTTTGGATTGAAGCCTTTTGTCGCCCAGGCAATTTGACTGTCTGAACTTAAAAAGGGTTTGATGTATTCCAGTGTTGTTTTAAAGGCATGACTGGGGACGACAATCAACAGTGTCTGGCTGAAATGGGTCGCCTGCTCCAGGCTGGCGGTCAGCTGCAGGTTTTCTGGAAACGGAATATCCGGCAGATAACGCACATTGGCGCGATCTGAAGCGAGTTTTTCGATATGCGCCGGATCATGTCCCCAGAGTAAGGTATCGCAGCCATTTTTTGCAGCCTGCAGAGCCAGCGCCGTTCCCCATGAGCCGGCTCCCAGAACAGTAAGGCGTTTACCCATATCAATTCAGTGTATCGGAACCTGCGGCTTGTTCCTGCGCTTGTTGCAGATGTTGTTGATAAAGGGCATCAAAATTGAC
The DNA here is from genome assembly GCA_964442675.1 of uncultured Methylomarinum sp. Classification (GTDB taxonomy): domain Bacteria; phylum Pseudomonadota; class Gammaproteobacteria; order Methylococcales; family Methylomonadaceae; genus Methylomarinum. The sequence continues at coordinate 3,322 of CAYUAE010000053.1, read as the reverse complement.
TGGCGCCAGGAGCAGTTGAGGAAAACCGCCTTTAGTGACCAGGTCGGATACCACTTCGCGCGCATAAGGGAATAGAATGTTCGGGCAGAAGCTGGCAAGCATAGGCCCCATTTCCTGCTCAGAAAAACCGGCTAATGAGAAAATTCCGGCCTGTTTGACTTCAACCAGATAAGCGGTTTGATCATTGGTTTTTACGGTGACCGTAATCGTCAGATTGACATCGTACATCGAGTCTTCTAGCGGCTCAGCATGCGTGCTGAGGTTAAAGTCAACAGCAGGCTCCCATTGGCCGGTGAAAATTTGTGGCGCGTTGGGCGTTTCGAAAGAAATGTCCTTGGTGTAAATTTTCTGAATGGAAAATTGTTTTTCTTCGTTTGTGGTGTTTTCAGCCATGATTTTACGTTGATGTGGTTAAAAAGGTTTAAGAGGCTTTTTTGCTTTCCAATCGGATTGGCAGCTTGTTGTCTTCCCAGGACTGCATGCCACCTGTCAAGCTGAAAACCTTGCTGAAGCCAGCTTTAATCAGGCTTTTGCAAGCCGGTGTGGAGCGGGTGCCAGACTGGCAGACAACCAGGATGTTTTTATCTTTGTATTTTTCTAATGTATTGAGTTTTTCATCGAATTTGCCCAGCGGGATATTGATCGCGCCTTCGATATGACCTTTAATGAATTCGTGGGGTTCTCTGACATCAATAATAATGACCTCCTCACTGTTCATTTTTGTGACGGCCGTCAACGGTGAAATCCGTTTGAACGGCGCGAGGGTGTTGTCGATAAAGTCCTGAATTAACAGGAACGTCACGGTGGCGAGTGCTAAAACCAATAAATAGTGATTGGAAGCAAATTCAATATATTGATCCATGATGTTAAATGAATGTTGGTTAGGTGTCTGGAAAGGAGGTTCGACGGACGTGTTGGTTACCCTGTTGACGAGCGCCCTTCCTGTTCAATGAGCCCACGAAGTATAACGAGAATAGGCTAAAAAGCCTAGTGTGGCATCCATTTTTATTTGTTGGACGATATGCAAAAAGTTGCTGAAATAGTCGTTCTAGCAGGTTGTACAGAAAACTTCCCGCATAAGCCGTATCAACTGAAGCATTCTTTCATCGTCAATATAGTAGTAGACCCGGTTAGCCTGTTTTTCGCAGCCTAAAATATCTTTTTCCCGTAAAATGGCAAGATGCTGGGAAATATTACTTTGACTGGTTCCGACATGCTCGACAATTTGTTGAACGCTGATTTTCTGATTGCCCAAGACGCAAAGAATTTTGAGGCGCAGTGGATGCGACATGGCTTTAAGGCAGCGCGCCGCACGATTGATGTCTTCATCGTTATATAAAATCGGGTCGTCTAGTTTTTCGGCCATAAAGTTTCCTGATGACATAAATTTGAAAGTATTGTTAAAACAAAGTAAACGGCTGATCCTCGGCAAGTCGAGTGATTTATACGGCTTGAAAGAGAAATCAGGCGCGGGTGTTGCTATAATAAAAAGGATTTGGCGCTTTATTAGCTTATTAATGGTCTATTATATACGAGAATGCTTATTTTATGTAGGCATTTGCCGTAATGCGTTGTAATAGAACAAAATGAATGCGTTTTTTGTGTTTTTGTTTCTTTAATGTCGAGCGTGACATATTTTAATCAGGAGTTTATACATAATGTCTAACAGACCCAAACCGCTATTGTTATTGATTTTAGATGGCTTCGGTTGCAGGCAGGAGACGGATTACAATGCGATTGCGAATGCCAATACGCCATGCTGGGATAATCTGAAAGCCTCCAGTCCGATGACAACCCTGGATTGTTCAGGGGATGTCGTGGGCTTGCCCGATCAACAAATGGGTAATTCCGAAGTCGGACATTTGCATATTGGTGCGGGACGTCTGCTCAGACAAGAATTGTCGCGCGTAAACCAGGCCATTCTCGACGGCAGTTTTTTTGAAAATCCGGTCTTGTGCGAAGCTGTCGACCAGGCAATCAAAAAAGACAAGGCTCTGCATATTATGGGGTTGTTGTCACCGGGAGGTGTGCACAGCCATGAAGCCCAGATTTTTGCGATGATGGAGTTAGCGGCAAAGCGTGGCTTGAAAAAAATCTATTTACATGCGTTTCTCGATGGTCGGGATGTGCCACCTAAAAGCGCGGCAGAATCGATTAAACGTGCAGAAGCCAAATTTTCCGAATTAGGCGTCGGGCGTATTTCGACGCTGATTGGTCGCTTTTATGTGATGGATCGCGACAATCGCTGGGAACGTGTTGAGCAGGCCTATAAATTGCTGGTGCGTGGCGAAACCGATTATCGTTATCATTCTGCACTGGATGCTTTGCAGGCGGCATATGATCGTGATGAAACCGATGAGTTTGTCTCGCCGAGCGCCATTCTTGATGAAAATGAGACTGTCGCCGTGATTGAACCGGATGATTCTGTTGTCTTTATGAATTTTCGCGCCGACAGAGCACGAGAAATTTCACGTGCATTGACGGAAGTTGATTTTCAGGAATTTGATCGTAAGGCTGAACCTCTCCGAGGGTTTTACGCAACCTTGACCGAATATCATCAGGATTTTGATTTTCCTGTCGCATTTCCACCGATTGATGTCAAAAACAGCATCGGCGAAGTCTTGTCGCTTAACGGAATGACGCAGTTGAGACTGGCAGAAACCGAAAAATATGCTCATGTCACATTTTTTCTGAATGGTGGCCGGGATCTCGCCTTCGATGGTGAAGAGCGGATTTTAGTGCCTTCTCCACAGGTGAGAACCTATGATATGCAGCCGGAAATGAGCGCACCGGAAGTGACGCGACATCTGGTCGATGCCATTAAAGGGCAAAAATTCGATGTGATTATCTGTAATTATGCCAACTGCGATATGGTGGGGCATACGGGTAATTATGAAGCAGCACTGAAGGCCGTTGAAACAATCGACCAGTGTTTGCAGCAGGTTACTGATGCCTTGACGGAAGTCGGCGGGCAAATGCTATTGACCGCTGACCATGGCAATATCGAGCAGATGATAGACCCTGTTACGCGGCAACCGCATACGGCGCATACCACCAATAAAGTGCCATTGGTTCATTTTGGCGGTAAAGGGCCATTGGCCGAGAATGGTAATCTGGCTGACCTTGCGCCAAGTATGCTGGCTATTTTAGGCATTGAGCAGCCTGTCGAAATGACCGGTAAATCATTGGTCAGTCTATAGCCGGCTTGTCTGTCGATTCACAACGCTGGGAAAGGGATGTTCCAGCGCTGACACGTTATCCCTTTCTATGATTCATGTTCCGGGCAGCCGAGTTGAGGAAGTCAAGACAAGGCATATCTCAA
>CAYUAE010000052.1:0-12553 GCA_964442675.1 uncultured Methylomarinum sp. | reverse complement strand
GACCACGATCAGCGAGGCCAGAAAGCCGGCATTTTTTAGCGTCAGTGGATAAACGGCCAGAACGTGGCTATAAAAAGCGCCATTGTCAAAAATGATAAAAAAAACAGCAATCAGAAAAATTAAGCCAAATTTGCTTTTAAATGTAAAAAATTTCATAAATCTATATTAGTCCAGCTTTGCCAACAACATAAGTCATTGACGGTAGTGGGTTAAGTGTGTTTTGTAGAATGGATAGAGCGATAGCGAAACCTATCAGCCAAACGTCGTGATGTCCCGCCTGAACATTATTTTCAGTGCGCTGTTACCCCACTACCAACGCGACAGCCTCCCAGGCCTTCGTCAGACTTTTGCTTGATGAATAAGTTTCGCATAACGGAAATGACAGCGTTATGAGCCACTAAAAATAAAAGAGCCAGACCTCAATGCAGCGGTTCGCCTCGGGCTAATTTAGGCAGTTTTCCTTCCAGCCCCATTGCGGCACGCATCACCTTGTTCTTTACAGGCTTAATACGTTCGGCTAAACCTAATCCCATATTGCGGAAAAACTTAACCGGCAACACATCATTACTGAAAAAACGATAAAACAAATCCATAACCGTCATCATTTTCAAATTCTCCTGACGGCGCATGGTTTCATAGCGCTGTAATACGCGCACATCGGCAATATCTTCCCCTTTTTGTATGGCCTCAATCAAAACCTCAGCCAATGCCGCCGCATCCAGCAGCCCAATATTAACGCCCTGCCCGGCCAACGGGTTAATCATATGCGCCGCATCGCCCACTAAAGCAACGCCTGGTTTGACATAATGTTGCGCATGCTGTCGCCGCAATGGAAAACTGGCGCGCCCTAATACTTTATTGATTTTGCCGAGACAATCCGGGAAGGCTTGTGTCAGCTCGGCGATAAGCGCATCATCAGACAATTTTTTTAAACGCTTAACTTCGTCGGGTGAGTTGTACCAGACAATAGAGCCATAATGTCCTGTCAATGGCAAAAAGGCTTGTGGTCCGCTCGGCACAAATCGCTGCCAGGTAATATCCTGTTGTGGATAATCCGTTTCCACATAAATCACCAGCGCATGCTGCTCATAATCCCAACTGGTCACGCCTAAGCCCACCGCTTGTCGCACCCTTGAAAAGCCGCCATCTGCAGCGACCAGTACTCTGGCATTCAATATATCGCCATTTTCCAGCGTCACCCGAGAACCTGAGACTTGATAATCAATGGTTTGAATAGATGCCGGCGCCATTAAATCAATATTATCGAATTGTTGCAGCCGTTCCAGCAACGCCAGCTGAGTGATTCGGTTTTCGACAATGAAACCTAATTCTTCATAATCAATATCATCGCTGTTAAATTCCGTATCCCCCGCTGTTTCCCAAACGCGCATACGTTTAAACGGGCATAAACGTCTGGCAACAATACCCTCCCAGGCCCCCACTGTCTGCAATATTTTTTGCGAAGCGATACTCAGCGCCGAAACGCGCAAATCATGTGCTTGTTCAGGCGCAAAGGTTTCAGGTAATTGCCGCTCGATCACCGCGACCTTTAACGATGTATCACCCAACGCACACGCAACCGTCGCACCGACCATGCCGCCTCCGACAATTACCACATCATAATCTTTAGTCATTTTTCCCCCAATCCGCCCATCACATTATCTAATGAATTTACTTTATTAATCATTGAAATTAAATCACTTTTATATCGCACCCACATACAGAGTACACAAATCATTTCTCACAAAATGACAGAATACTGCAATCACGGTATAATTGTGCAGTTTCACTCAGTGAAAGTGATTGCGTTAACCAGATAAGAACAAGTAAGTTAAGCCGTCTGAACCTTGAATTTCAGGCGACTCTACCATGAGGCGATAAAAAAAACCATGTCGCCATAAATAATTTGCATAGCCTGATTGCTCAAGCCATGCAGTGTTTTTATAAGTATTACTTTAATACGTTAATCGGTAACAAGACCGGGATAACATGATGACCACTTCCCATCAGAACGACACAAAAAAAATGCTGTACAACGCCAACCAATCAAAAGATAACTGTGGCGTTGGTTTTATCACCCACAAACAAGGCAAACAAACCCATGATTTGCTGATTAAAACGCACGAAGCCCTTTGCACCATCCCGCATCGCGGCGGCATGAGCGCTGAAGGCATTGGTGATGGCGCGGGCGTCAATATTGATTTGTCGTTAAAGTTTTTCCAGAAAATTACCGGCATTCCCGATCTGGCACTGGGTCAGTTTGGCGTCGCCAATTTCTTTTTTCCGGAAGACCACCTGCATCATGATTCTGACGCTATGAGCATGGTGGACAAGTATTTACATGAATACAATCTTCCTATTTTGCTGTGGCGCGACATTCCGGTCGATAACAGCGTCTTGAACGACGCAGCAATCAAGGCGCAGTTGCCGATCAAACAAGTCATCTTCGGACGCCCCGAACATCTGAAACAGGCCTCTCAAGACGAATTTGAAAAACATATTCAAAATGCACTGCTTGCGATTGAAGTTGAAGGCTTCAGCCGTGAAGAATTGAATGGTTTTTACCCGCTTTCCATGAGCAGCCGCACCCAGGTTTATAAAGGCCGGTTGAATTCCTTTGAAGTCATCCCTTATTTTACCGATCTGTATGACCGGGATCATGAGGTGCATACCCTGTTCTTTCATACCCGTTTTTCTACCAATACCGCGCCGGCCACACTGATGGCTCAACCATTCCGCTATATGGCGCACAATGGCGAACTGAATACCGACAAGAAAAACCGCCTCAGTGAAAACGCGATTGCCCGGCAAAAGAACAAACATATCATTTTTCCTTGCGGCCAATCCGACTCGGCCCGACTGGATCAAACGCTGACCCGCCGGATTAACGAAGATGATTTGGATATCGTCACCGCGATTTTGGCCATGATGCCACCGGCCTGGGAAAACGACACGACGCTGCCGGAAGATGTGCGTGCCATGCTGGAATATTTCAGCCTGTATGAAGAAAAAAATGATGGCCCCGCCGCCGTCATTTTCTCAGATGGTATTCGGGTCGGCTCTCGCCTTGACCGTTTAGGCTTACGGCCATTGCGTTCTGCTGAAACCGAAGATTATTTACTGGTGATGTCAGAAGCTGGACAAATCGACTTCCCGCCGGAGCATGTCCTGATGCGTGGCCGTATCGAAGCCGGTGGCATGTTGTATTTCGACCACCAGACCAAACAGTATTACGACAGTCATCAGGTCATGGCCCGTCTGGCCAAAGAACAGGACTATAAAGCCCTGCTGGCTGAAAGAAGCCTGCATATTCGCGATTTACCTGAGGTTAGTCCTGACGAGATCACAGATGAGCACGAATTCAGTATCGAGCAACGCCACACCGCTTATTCTTTAAACCAGGAAAGCTTTAAGTTCCTGTTAGACCCAATCTTGCAAGTCGGTCTTGAGAAAGTCAGCGCGATGGGCTATGGCATTACACCAAACGTCTTGAATCCGGACGAAGGCGGCATGTCACGCTATTTCAGCCAGCGTTTTGCTCAGGTCACCAATCCGCCACTGGATTCTCTGCGTGAAAGCGATGGCATGACGCTACGCGTTGCCTTAGGCGCTAAACCCACCTTTGCAGAAGACAACAGCAAGCAACTGATTCTCGAATCTCCGATCCTGCAACGGACACAACTGGAACAGATTCGGCGCCAGACACAAGTCAAAACAGTGACCTTGGACATACTGTACCGCCCGGACTATGACGATTCCGAGAAAAATGCAGATGCTCTGGAACAGGCCTTCCTGGCAGTCTGCGAAAAAATCGAACAGGAAGCCAAAAATGGTGCCGGCATCATTATTTTGTCTGATTTAAATATCAGTAAAGATTTTGCCGCGATTCCGGCTATTTTAATGGTCGCCGCCGCCAACCAGCATATGGTCAACAAGGGCATTCGCTTCAACTCATCGCTGATTCTGGAAACCGGCCAGGCGGCCAGCCCGCACGATATTGCCTGTATCTTAGGATTTGGCGCATCTGCCATCTGCCCTTTGAGTGTCCATAACCGGATTATCTCGCAGTTTACAGATCCTGCTGACCGCCAAAAAGCCTTGGACAACTTCCATAAAGGTATTTCCAAATCGCTGATGAAAACCATGGGTAAATTTGGCCTGTGTACAGCAGAAAGTTATATCGGCGGCGAATTTTTCGAATCCAATTATCTGGACACCAAAGAACCGCGGTTACAGCCCTATTTCCCGAATATCGATGCACCGGTCGGTGGCGTCCATTACATCAACATCGCCGACAGTGCTACCGAATGGCACCATAAAGCCTTATCGGTCAAAGATGAAAATGATATCCCGTTCCTCGGCTTGTTCAAGGAACGTCAGGATGGTGCCGGCCACACATTTGGCAATACGGCAGTGCGTGAATATATCAACATGACCGATGAACCGATCATGTATATTCCGCAACAAAAATCCAAGGAAGCCAGCGATATCGCCTATCGAAAACTAGGCTATGAAAAACTGACGCCTGAGCAAATCGATAATTTCGGTATTACACCGGCTTATCGCAGTTTTACGAAAAACCTGTATGCTGAACGCCAAAATCGCCCGGCCGCCCTGCGTGACATCATGGACTTTCCGGTCGATGTCCGCCAGGCTAAAACCCAGGCCGATTTTGACCGTATTCTGGGCAGTCAGAATTTGCGCGGCAACAATAACTACTTGATTCGGGGACTATCCGTCCAGCAGGACAACAGTGTCGCTTTCAAAGTCTCCTTGACTGACAATAATAGCCGTGAGCGTCTGCAACAACTCGCAGCCCATTTTAAGGCCCGTTTTGCCGGAGAAGACTTTTCCTTATCGCTTGACGAGACCGCGCTGAACATTCGCGCCTCTGAAACCGACAGTCTGTTACACCACTATCTGGCCAGCATTAAACCCGCACCAGCAAGCATTGATTTAGACCAGGTACAACCGGCACATGAGATCACGCCAAAACTGGCTTCCGGAGCCATGAGCCACGGCGCATTACTGGCCGAAGCCCATGAAGCGGTTGCGATGGGCACTAACATCGTCGGTGCCATGAGCAATTCTGGTGAAGGCGGCGAGCACTCCAGCCGTTTCAACACCCTGAAATCGAGTAAAATCAAACAATTTGCATCCGGGCGTTTTGGCGTATGGGCAGGTTACCTGGCCGATCTGAATATCGAAGAAATTGAAATCAAAATTGCCCAAGGCGCAAAACCTGGCGAAGGTGGCCAGCTTCCTGCGGCCAAGGTTACGGTAGAAATCGCAGCCTTGCGGGGCGGCACACCTAAAGTCGAACTGGTCAGTCCACCGCCGCATCACGACACCTATTCGATTGAAGACTTAGGTCAATTGATTCACGATGCTAAAGCCGCACGGGTTCGCGTCGTCGTCAAACTGGTGTCTTCTGAAGGTATCGGCACGATTGCCGTCGGTGTCGCTAAAGCCGGCGCCGATGTCATCAATGTTGCCGGGAACACAGGTGGCACCGGGGCGGCCGCCGTCACCAGTCTGAAAAACACCGGCCGGTCGCCTGAAATCGGCATTGCTGAAGTCCACCAGGCCTTAGCCGCAAATGGGCTGCGAGACAAAGTGATTCTGCGCTGCAGTGCTGCTCATCAGAGCGGTATGGATATTGTGAAATCAGCCATTCTAGGCGCGGACTCATTTGAATTCGGCACTACCGCGTTGATGATGCTGCGCTGCGTGATGGCGAAAAACTGTAATGTTCGCTGTCCGGCGGGACTCACCACCGCACATGAAGAATTTAAAGGTGATCCACGGGTACTGGCGCAATTTTTCATGAATGTGGCGCACGAAGCCCGTGAAATTCTGGCTGAACTGGGCTACCACAGCTTTGAAGAAATTCGCGGCCAGACCGATTTATTACATCTGATCGACCATCCCGGCATGGTCGGTCAGTTGGATTTTACCGCATTGTTAAGATATGTACCGGTGGTCAAAATCCAAAACCCGATCTACCTGGAAGCGGACTACAGCAAGGATGATTTGTTTATGCAACGCATCCGGAAAGCTTTGTTTGAAGACAAACAAAAACAAGTGGTCATTGAGGGCGATGAATTCAAACTCAACAACCGTAACAAATCAGTAGGCGGACAAACTGCGATCGATATTGAACGTGTTCTGAATTATCAGCTTTCCGAGCAGGATATAAACGCTGCGCCCGCAATTTACCGTTTCAGCAATGGCCGCCGTTATCTGGCGCCTGAGTCGGTGATTATTCGCACGACAGGGGCTGCCGGACAAAGTTATGCTGCATTCAATAACGACGGCATGCTGATGGAACATACCGGCACCTGTAACGATGGTGTAGGTAAAACGGCCTGTGGCGGCATCATTGCGGTCAAATCACCCGGCGGCGGCAGCCAGGAAGACGGTAAAAACGTTCTGATTGGCAACTTTGCCCTGTTTGGCGCCACCGGTGGTAAAGCCTTTATCAATGGCCAGGCCGGTGACCGCTTTGCCGTGCGTAACTCCGGCGCCATGGCCGTCGTTGAAGGCGTCGGTGATTTTGCCTGTGAATATATGATTAACGGTTCTGTACTCAACCTTGGCAGCTTCGGCAAGGGTTTTTGTACCGGTATGTCAGGCGGCAATGCCTACCAGTATGACCCGGAAAACCAGCTTGAAAATCGCTATGATAAATCATCGGTGATTATTCACAGCCTGTCTGAAGATACTGAACTGGCCCTGTCACATGAACAATTTATCTTGTCCATGTTGCAAGAGCATATCTACTACACCGGATCCCGTAAAGCGCAGATGATTCTGGATAACTGGGAACAGGAACGTCAGCATTTCAAATTTGCGATTTCTGTGTGGTTGTATAAAACTCAGACTGCTGAATATCTGGCGCAATCGATGGATCGAAAAGCCATGATCGAAGAGCTGGCGATTGATTTCGCACAGCAGCAAATTGCCCAGTTCAAACAGGCCTGGGAACAAAACCAGCCGTTACTCGATGGTGTCACGCCGGCTTATGGCGAGACCGATACCGAATTAACGTTTAAACTGGTCAACAGCTTCAGCGTGATCGACAAGGCGCGGAAAATTGTTAAAGACCAATTGAAAAAACAAGGTATCGATGCTATCGACGACAACCAGTTGGATGAAAAAGTCTACGCATTGCTCACCGAGCGACCACGCAAGGTCCAGGATGCACTGGTTAAAAATATTCGTGAGGCCTACAGCAGTTTCAATGATGAACAGTTGCCGATATTACTGGCCGTCAAACGGGTAAACGATTACAAAAAAGCATTGACCTTACGCGATACCCAAAGTATCAATGCTTTAGGGTCTACCGCTTGGATTATTGAGCAGGATCGGATAAACCGGGAAGCACTCGCGGCAATTCCATCAGTTGAAGAACACCTGGCCAGCCTGAACAGTGTTGAGGTTGTCCAGGAGATGATGGATCAGGTCGCCTGATCGCTTTGATTTTAACTCCTCAGGTTTTATTCGTTAAAACCTGAGGACCTAAACATAAATAATAGAAACAGCGTCGAAACATGACTCGGCACATGGTTTAATAATATGAAAGCACCTTATATTCCCAAAAACGCGCCTTACAGTGATACTCAGCGTGCCTGGCTCAGTGGTTTTTTTGCAGGCATGCATAGTCATATGCTGCAAAGCGCCAACAGTCTTGATACCGCGAATGCCCGCGTCATCAATATTTTATATGGCACTCAAACCGGTAATTCGGAATCAGTCGCTAATGATGCCGCCAGCGTTGCCAAAACTCACGGTCTTGTCCCGGCGGTCAAAAGCATGGATGAGATAACGCTGGAACAACTGGCCAGCATGGAATATGTCTTGATCATCACCAGTACCTATGGTGAAGGGGAAATGCCGGATAATGCCCAAATCTTGTGGGATGCCGTTTCCGCGAATGATGCGCCGCGCATGGAGCAGATGAAATACTCGGTTCTGGCTTTAGGCGACACCAGCTATGATAAATTTTGTCAGGCCGGTATCGACTGGGATCATCGCCTGGAAGATTTGGGTGCCACCCGACTGTTTGAGCGCATCGACTGCGATGTGGAATTTGAGGAGCCTGCTGAAAACTGGATCAGCGAAGTGATTCCAATGATGGCTGATGGTGCCAATACCACAGCTGTTCTGGATACCACTGCTGCACCGAAAAAACCGGCCTATAACCGCAAAAACCCCTTTCCAGCGAAATTATTGGTCAATCGCCTGCTCACGGCTGAAAACTCTTCTAAAGAAACTCGCCATTATGAAATTTCCATTGCCGGCTCTGGCTTGAGCTATGAAGCAGGCGATGCATTATGTGTATTTCCGAACAATTGCCCTGACCTGGTAGATGGAATTATTAAGGCGATTGGTTGTACTGGTGATGAGGATGAACCGGTCAATGGCGAATTGATGCCATTGTCGGAAGCTCTGCGTACACGTTTTGAAATTCGAATCCCCAATAAGGAATTGCTGAAGGAAATTGCCTTGCGCTCAGGTGATCAGGAATTGAACAGCCTGCTGGAGTCGGATGATAAAGACGCATTGTCTGACTATTTATGGGGCAAAGACACACTGGATATTCTGCAGCAATTTCCAGACATCGAATTTTCTGCGGCCGAATTTTTGGCCTTGCTCAAACCACTGCAACACCGCGCTTATTCGATTTCCTCCAGTGGCAAAATGTATCCCGACACCGTCCATTTAACGGTGGCCAGTGTCCGCTATGAAACCAACGGCCGCGAACACAAGGGCGTCTGCTCGACCTATCTGGCCGATCTTGCAGATAGTGAGCATCCGATTCCTGTTTTCTTTACCCCCAACAAGGTATTCCGTGTACCTGATGACGACAGCTTGCCGATGATCATGGTAGGCCCGGGCACGGGGGTTGCACCGTTCCGCGCCTTCCTGCAAGAACGCGAATTCCGTAAGGCTAAAGGCAAAAACTGGCTGTTTTTTGGCGACCGTAATGCGGCGACAGACTTCATTTATAAAGATGAATTGGAAGCGATGCAGGACAAAGGCATATTAACGCGCCTGGACCTGGCCTTCTCTCGTGATCAGGAAGAAAAAATCTATGTTCAGGACAGAATGCGCGAACACGGTGCCGAACTGTTTGCCTGGCTCGAACAAGGCGGCTACTTCTTTGTCTGCGGTGATGCCTACCGAATGGCGAAAGATGTCGATAAAGCCTTGTTTGAAATCATCGCTGAACATGGCAAGATGTCTGTTATCGAAGCGGCTGAATACGTCAACAAGCTGAAAAAAGAAAAACGCTATGTCAGGGATGTTTATTAACTGATGTTACGTCGTCTGGTATTTTTAAAATAAAATCCGTAGGATGGGTTTCGCTATCGCTCTACCCATCCTACAAATTCATAATCAATAGGTTATGATATATAGACTTTACCCAGCACCTCATCCTGATTACACCTTTTCATACTCGCTATCAATGGTGAAGTGCTGGGTGAACCGCCTAACAGAAGATGCCGTACAAAATAATACAGGAGCGCGATTATGTTTATGATGCCTGAAATTGCCCACATGGTGGTTGCAGCCCTGCTGATTATTATTCCAATCGGCATTGTCTTCAAACGTGCAGGCTTTAGTCCGGCCTGGGCCGCTCTGGTATTTGTTCCGGGATTTGGTGTCTTGCTGGTTTTTATTTTTCTTGCATTCAGTGACTGGCCTAATCAAATCAATGATGAGGAGAATCTGCAATGAGTTTATTCTTTGTTTTATTGATTCTCTACGTCGCCTTTGTTTTATGGCTGGCTATGCTTATTCTTGACAAAGCCGGACTCGGAAAAGGCTGGGCACTGTGTTTGTTAATTCCTGTCGTCAATATCATCATGTTATGGATTTTTGCGTTTACACCATGGCCCCGGGTTAAATCCCCCGAACAGGAAAACAGCTAAAAACCTATGACAAACAAGGTTATATGCGGGAATTGCAGTCTCGATAACATCTGTATTCCACGCGGTTTAAACGCCCATGAAATCGATAACATCAGTAAAGTCGTCAAAGCGCGGAAAATTTTACAGCGTGGTGAGTTTCTTTACCGTCAGGGTGATGAATTAAAAGGCATTCTGGCCATCAAGGCGGGCAGTGCAAAGCTGGTTTCCAATGATTTTCACGGCAATGAACATATCTTGAGCGTTCTGCTGCCAGGTGAATTATTAGGTTTTGACGGGCTGTCCAACAATACCCACCAATGTTCGGCTATCGCACTGGAAACCTGTAGTTTTTGTCTGTTACCTGCGGAAAGCATCGACGATATGTTTTTGCGTATTCCGGGACTGGCGCGCGAACTGTTTCGGCATACTGGTGATAAAGTGAACAATGATCATCAGCAGCGCGTACTCAACAAAAGACCTTCTGAAGAACGCCTGGCTTTCTTTCTGCTCAATCTGTCTGAACGCTTAAAACAACGTGGTTTTTCCGCAGCCTCTTTCCGTTTATCGATGACTCGCCAGGAAATCGGCAATCACTTAGGTCTGGCCCTGGAAACCGTCAGCCGCCTGCTGAAAAAATTTCAACAACAGAATTTGATTGCCATTCAAAATAAATCGGTGACTCTGCTTGATATTGACGGCTTAAAAGCCCTGCTACAACCCTCCGATTCTGAAGCCGACTGATTTTCTATCATGACTTCCAAGCTAATTTTTAATGCCGACGCCGCGGTGCAAAAGCCATAAACTAAACAGCAGCAGACTTAAAATAAAGCCCCCCGTCATTAAAAAAGATTTCTCGATCCCGACATCGCTGACACCGATCAGGCCATACCGAAAGGCATTGATCATATACAAAATCGGATTGGCCAATGAAACCTGTTGCCACATCGCCGGCAACATGGAAACCGAATAAAACACACCACCTAGATAACTCAATGGTGTCAGTACAAAATTTGGAATAATCGAAATATCATCAAAACTATCGGCAAACACGGCATTGATAAAGCCGGCCAGTGCAAACAGCACCGCCGTCAATACGAAAATACAGATTGCGACCGGCCAGTTTTGTACCTGAAAATCAGAAAACACCGTTGAAATACCCGCCACAATTGATCCGACCAGCACACCCCGAGCCACCCCGCCACCGGTATAACCGACAAGAATAACCCAGTTGGGCACCGGCGATACCAGCAATTCTTCAATATGCCGCTGAAACTTGGTCGAGTAAAACGATGACACGACATTGGCATAAGAATGACTGATCACCGCCATCAGAATAATGCCCGGCACAATATAATCCATATAACTGACGCCATTGATCGGCCCTACCCTGTCACCGATCAATTTTCCGAAAATAAGAAAATATAAAGACGTGGTAATCGCAGGGGGTAACAGAGTTTGTGGCCAGATACGGGTGAAGCGGCGAATTTCCTTGGCTAATATGGTGGTTAAGGCAACAGAAGTCTTCATCGCACAATATCCATAAATAATTGTTCAAGGCGGTTGGATTTATTTTTCAGACTGGACACTTCAATACCCGCCGCCGACAAGCACTGGAACAGCTCATTCAGGGTACGATCTTTAGGCACGGCAACGGTCAACAGACGTGGCTCAGTCAATTCCATTGAAAACTCCGCAATATCCGGCACTGTTTCCAGCGGCTTACTTAAATTTAAAACAAAATACTCCTTGTTAATTCTGTCTAACAAAGACAGCATGTCGGAATTCTCGACAATCTTACCGTGATTGATAATAGCGATATTACGGCACAGGCTTTCGGCCTCTTCCAGATAATGTGTCGTCAGAATAATCGTAGTGCCCTGTTGGTTAACCTCTCGCATCATCTCCCACATGGCATGACGAATTTCAATATCGACACCTGCGGTCGGCTCATCTAAAATCAACAACCTGGGTTCATGCACTAAAGCGCGGGCAATCATGACCCGCCGTTTCATGCCACCGGAAAGCCGCCTGGACACAGTGTTACGCTTATCCCATAAGTCCATTTGCCTTAAACAGCGATCAGCACGAATTTTGGCCTCTTTTCGTGGAATGCCGTGATAGCCCGCCTGGTTGATGACAATATTTCGGACCGTTTCAAACTGATTGAAATTAATTTCCTGTGGTACCAGACCAATACAGTTTTTAGCCTGATTGGTTTGTTTATCTAAATCATATTCAAAAATTCTGACTCGACCACAGCTTTTCGTCACCATGGAGCTGACAATCCCAATGGTCGTTGATTTACCCGCGCCATTAGGGCCTAGCAGAGCAAAGAAATCGCCTTGATTGACGGAAAGATCAATGCCTTTTAATGCCTCAAAACCGTTTTTATAGGTTTTTTTCAAATTTTCAATGAATAATGCTGTCATATTGTTACGAACAATCCATATACCCCATAAAAACTGTTTACCATTCGAATTAAACCGCTAAAATACGGTTGTCATAAATATATCAATACCATACGCCTATTCAGCGGAATAAAACTTAGTAATTTTATCAGATTTTATTGATTTTCACTAAATACAGGACTTACCGTGTCTGAAAATTTACAGCCCACTAACGTAGCCGCCATCGAC
>CAYUAE010000051.1:0-13428 GCA_964442675.1 uncultured Methylomarinum sp. | reverse complement strand
ATAACTCTGTGCGCTCTGTGATCTCTGTGTCGATAAAAGGCAGAGCTCAGAGATGATTTGGATCATGGAAATGAAATTAAAGAGCCGCCACGTAACATCAGTGAATAAATTTATTACCTACTCGGCTTTTCTTATCACATACACTGTGGCCAAAAATACCAGCATACTCGGTAACAAAGCCATCAACACAGGATTGAAGCCATAAACCAACCCTAAATGCCCGGAAATTCTGTCAACAATATTGAACATCAGGCCGATGATAACACCCATCATAATCCGCGCGCCCGCACTGACGCCGCGCCGGATTCCAATGACAAAAGGCACAGAAACCATCAGCATGGCAAATGTCGCTAATGGATTAAACACGCGCCCCCAAAAAGCCTGTTCAAACATTGCGGCATTTTGATTGTTTTCGCGCAAAAACTGAATATATTTGTACAACTCCACAATCGGCATTTCCTCCGGCAAAATCACGACCGTATCCATCAACCCCGGCTCAATCGCCGTTTGCCAGATTTCAGTATCTTTTTGTTCAGCAAAAACAGTCTTATCTGTAATTTCTGACTGAACAACCTGCTCTAAACGCCATTGCCCTTCATTTAAAAAAACAGCTTTTTTCGCCTGTTTCCATAATACTAAATGCTGATCGTTTAACCGATAAATACTCACACCCGCCAATACATGTTCTTCCGGAACCTTAGCGACATTGATGAACGAATCACCCTCTCTGAGCCACATACCATAAGGCGTACTCGCAACGGGTTTCATATTTTGTGCTTCGGCGCGAAGGATTTGCGCTTTTTGTTCCGATTCCGGCGCGATCATTTCGCCGACAGCCAACGCAATAAGCACTAAAAACACACCCGCCAGCATAATGCTGCGAATAATCCAGAAGACAGAACATCCCGCGGCACGCATGGCAATAATTTCCCGGTTATTCGCCATAGCCCCAACCACGAACAAACTACCCAATAACGCAGCAGAAGGCATGAGCTCATAAAATGTACGTGGCGTAATCAGTAATAAAAAGAGTCCGATTTCTTTTAAGCCATAGTGCCCGACACCCAAGTCTTTCAATTCATCACTGAAGGTTACCAGCGTAAACAGCGTGTTCAGGAGCAACTGGGCCAGCAATGCCCCTTTAATAATTTCCCAGACGATATAGCGTGTCAGTACCTTCATTTAAAAACCTGCTGTTTTACCCATTTCCAGCCGTATAAGCGCCCCAATAACACCATCCCGGTCAAAAACATAAGCCCGTAAACCCAAATATAGCCTTGCCAGGGCGATATGGCGCCCGACACGACCCAACTCTGCGCCACTCTTTTCAAGTTAGCGTAGATAAAATAAATCGCAAACGCGACCAACAAACTACCGTAAACACCGCCGCGCGGACTCAACTTTGCCAAAGGCACAGCTAAAAAAGCCAGAAAAAAAATCCCTAAAGGCACCGATAGGCGATTTTGCAATTCGGCAATTTTTTTAACATCATCTGTCGCCAGCAAGGCGTCAACAGGCAAAGCGTTTAAATGCAAGGAAACAGCGCGAACAGTTTGCTCAATCAACACGCCATATTGTGCAAAAGATTCCAGTACAAAATTTCTATGACCGGGTTTCCCTTGTACGCGCTCACCCTCACTGAGAATCAAAAACAAGCCATCCGGTTGATATCGCAATACCCCCGTATTTGCACTCACAATCGCCTTGTTGCCGTTTTTCGCCTTGGTTTGCATAAACACATGCTGCATTTTCTCGTCTTTATCCACATCTTCGGCGTAAAAAACAATGCGCCCTTGCTGATATTCACTGAAACGCCCCGCTTCAATACCCTTAACATTCAAAACGCTTTGATCTTTTTGGGTCAAAATCTGCATTTGTGCTTCCGCCCAGGGCGCAACCGTTAACGATAACCCACTTGCAACAACCATCAAAGGGATAACAAACATAAACACAGACTTATAAATCAACCCGACACCGCCACCAGCCGAGGCGATAGCTGCCATTTCCTGATCGCGATACATTCTGCCCAACACCATTAAAACGGCCATAAATACGGCCGCCGGTAAAAATAAAGTCGATACTACAATGATCTTATAGCCCAGCATCCCCATCACCGCATCAACCGAGAGCTGCCCGTCAATCGCTTTGGCCAGAATCCGGATAAATTTACGGCTCACAATAATCACAACAATAATCGATAAGATGGCCAGCATCGTTTTAAACAAATCCTTAATGATCATTTTATCCAGAATGCTCATTTTCTCATTTCTCCAAGGCTGTCATCATTCCTCACGTCGCGTTCAAACATATATTCGTTATTCTGTTGTATAATTTTGATGAATATTTTTTAACCCACTTATCATACAGGCATTATGGATTATTCTATAGAAAGCTCCACGGCAGACAATCTCCAAACCGAATGCTTAATTATCGGCGTTTTTGAGAATCGCCAACTGCCTAAAACGGCGACCGCACTGAATCAACAATACAACAATCTTATCGATACCTTAATCGAACAGGGCGATATTAGCGGAAAAAATGCCGAAACCTTATGGCTTAACTATTTTCCAGAACATCCAATCAAGCGCATTTTACTCGTAGGCTTTGGCCAGGCCGATAAAATCGACCGAAAATCTTTCCGTAAAGCATTAGCCGCGGCAGCCAAAGCCTTGAAAAGCAGCAAACTAAAGTCAGCTACGGCCGCATTGACCGACATTGATGTCCCACAGTCCGATAATGCCTGGAAGGTCAGACAAATTATTGAGGTCTTCAACGATACCTTATATCAATATGATGTCACTAAAAATATTGAAGACAATAAAATCACCCTGCAACACCTTAAAATTCTAGCCGATAACGAAACATTAAGCACGGCGGAAAAAGGCCTGCAACAAGGGTTGGCAATCGCACGCGGAATGGACTTGACCAAACAACTCGCAGACCTTCCCGGCAATATCTGCACACCCAGCTATCTGGCCCAACAAGCCGAATTATTAGCCGAGCGGTTTGAAAACCTTGACGTAGAAATTCTGGAAGAAAGTCACATGGAAGCCTTAGGTATGGGCGCCTTGCTTTCAGTCACCCGAGGCAGCCGCCAACCGGCTAAACTGATTACGCTGAACTATCGCGGCGCGAGCCCTGACACCCGTCCTATCGTTTTAGTCGGCAAAGGCCTGACTTTTGACGCGGGCGGCATCAGCCTGAAGCCCGGCGCCGGTATGGATGAAATGAAATACGATATGTGCGGCGGCGCGACTGTTCTTGGCACATTACAAGCCGCAGCAGAACTGCAACTGCCGTTAAATATCATCGGCCTGGTTCCGTCATCCGAGAATATGCCGGATGGTGATGCTAACAAGCCAGGCGATGTCTTAACCAGCATGTCAGGTAAAACCATTGAAGTCCTCAACACTGATGCTGAAGGCCGTTTGATTCTGTGCGATACATTGACTTATGCTGCCAAATTCAATCCGGAAGTCGTCATTGACCTGGCCACCTTGACTGGTGCCTGCCTGGTCGCATTAGGCCGGGTTCCCAGCGGTTTACTGGGTAATGATGATGCCTTGTGTGAAGATTTGATTCAGGCCTCTGAAGTCGCCTGTGACAGTCTCTGGCGCTTGCCTTTATGGGAAGAATATCAGGAACAGTTGAATTCCAATTTTGCTGATATCGCCAATATCGGCGGCCGCGATGCCGGCACTATTACCGCCGCTTGCTTTTTATCGCGCTTTACCGAAGACTACCGCTGGGCGCATCTGGATATTGCCGGCACCGCATGGCGCACCGGTCAGGAAAAAGGTGCTACCGGCAGACCACTGCCCTTGCTGACCCAATATCTGCTCAACAGGGCCGATGCCTGAGGCGATTTTCTATGTGTTGGCGTCTGAATCAGAAACAGAGCGCCAGCACTTTGCCTGCCGACTGATTGAAAAAATCTATCGCGGCGGCCAATTCTGCTATGTTTTGACCGACTCAAGCCAACAGAGCCAGCAAATGGATGATTTATTATGGACATTCCGCGCTGGCAGTTTTGTTCCGCATAGCGTGTATCAGAAAGATGCGCCTGATAAGATTGATGAAGTTTTGATAAATGGTGAGCCGATACCGAAAAACTGGCGGGATATCGTCGTAAACCTGTCCACCCATATCCCGCAACACGTTGAGCAATGTCAAAAAATCGTGGAAATACTGACCTCCAGCGAAGAAAGCCGGAAAATGGGGCGACAACGTTATCGTCATTATCAGCAAGCCGGCTTTAAAATGACCACGCATAATATGGCAGACAAACGCAAACAAACTAACCCCTCTTGATGATTCAGACACGATAAGAAATCCATGGAAAAAACTTACGCACCACACGCAATCGAACAACGCTGGTATGACACCTGGGAACAAAAAGGCTATTTTGCCCCGCAAGGTGACGGTGAATCCTACTGTATTATGATTCCGCCGCCGAATGTGACCGGCAGTCTGCATATGGGCCATGCATTTCAGGACACCATTATGGATGCCCTGATTCGTTACCACCGTATGAAGGGTAACTGTACCTTATGGCAAGCCGGCACTGATCATGCCGGTATCGCCACCCAAATGGTAGTAGAACGCCTGATCAATGCCGAAGGCAAAACCCGCTTTGATTATGGCCGGGAAAAATTTATCGAAAAAGTGTGGGAATGGAAACAGCAGTCTGGTGGTACCATCACCCGTCAGCTGCGCCGGATGGGCGCTTCTTTGGACTGGAGCCGCGAACGCTTCACCATGGACGAAGGCATGTCAAAAGCGGTGCAGGACGTTTTTATCCAATTATATGAAGAAGGCCTGATTTACCGTGGTAAACGCCTGGTCAACTGGGATCCTGTTTTGCATACGGCGGTATCGGATCTTGAAGTATTGTCGGAAGAAGAAAATGGCTTCATGTGGCATATGCGCTATCCATTTACCAATGGAACCGGTTATTTAATCGTGGCCACAACTCGCCCTGAAACCATGCTCGGTGATGCCGCCGTTGCCGTACATCCGAATGATGAACGCTACAAACACCTCATTGGCGAATATGTCGAATTACCATTGACCGGTCGCAAGATTCCGATTATCGCCGATGACTACGTCGACCCTGAATTCGGCACCGGTTGCGTTAAAATTACGCCGGCACATGATTTTAATGACTATGAGGTCTGGAGCCGGCATCGTGATATGTCGGCGATTGCCGACCAACCTCATGGCGGTTTGATCAATATTTTTACGGCTGATGCCACCATTCGCGATAATGACGATGACTTCAACCTCATTCCTCAAGCTTATGTCGGACTCGATCGGTTTGACGCCCGCAAACAAATCATCGCTGATCTGGAACAACAAGAGCTCCTTGAAAAAATTGAAGATCACAAACTGATGGTTCCGCGTGGGGATCGCACTGGCGCCGTCATTGAGCCATTCTTGACTGACCAATGGTATGTCAAGGTCGAACCGCTGGCAAAACCTGCCATCAAAGCCGTCGAAAACGGCGATATCAAATTTGTACCCGATAACTGGAAAAACACCTACTTTGAATGGATGCGCAACATTCAGGACTGGTGTATTTCCCGACAAATCTGGTGGGGACACCGAATTCCGGCCTGGTATGACGAACAGGGCAATGTCTATGTTGGCCGCAATGAACAAGAGGTGCGAAAAACGCATCAATTAGCCGCCGATTATCCCTTAAAGCAGGACGAAGATGTTCTCGACACCTGGTTTTCATCAGCATTGTGGCCGTTTTCAACGCTCGGCTGGCCTGAACAGACACCTGAGCTTGCCAAGCATTATCCAACCAGTGTACTGGTTACAGGTTTTGACATTATTTTCTTCTGGGTCGCCAGAATGATTATGATGGGGCTTAAATTCCAGAACGACGTTCCTTTCAAGGAAGTGTATATTCACGGCCTGGTGCGCGATGCCGAAGGCCAGAAAATGTCCAAATCGAAAGGCAATGTGCTCGACCCGATTGATCTTATCGATGGCATCGACCTGGAATCGCTGGTCAAAAAGCGTATCTCCGGAATGATGCAACCGCATCTGGCGGCAAAAATTGAAAAAGCCACCCGCAAACAATTCCCGGATGGCATCCCCTCGTTCGGCACCGATGCCTTGCGCTTCACCTTCGCCTCACTCGCCTCGACCGGCCGTGATATCCGTTTTGACCTGGCACGCACCGAGGGGTATCGGAATTTCTGTAACAAGCTGTGGAATGCCGCCCGTTACGTGCTGATGAATACCGAAAATCAGGACAATGGCTTGTCCAGCGAGGCTATTGAATTTTCGCAGGCCGATCGCTGGATTACTTCGCGCCTGAACCAGATGATCGAACAGGTTCATAAAGACATTGCACTTTATCGATTTGACCGGGTTGCACAAGCCATTTATGAATTCACCTGGAATGAATACTGTGACTGGTATCTGGAATTAGCCAAAATTTCCCTGCAATCGGAAAATCCCGCCTTGCAGAGAGGTACCCGCAAAACCTTGCTATCCGTTCTGGAGCAACTCCTGCGCGTCGCCCATCCATTGATTCCATTTATCACCGAAGAAATCTGGCAACGTGTCGCACCACTGGCAGGGATTGAAGGTGAAACCATCATGTTACAGCCCTATCCTGAAGCCGATAGCGCACAGATCGATAGCGATGCCATCGAGCAGATTCAATGGGTGATGGACTTCATTCTCGGCACCCGCCGCATCCGGGGCGAAATGAATATTGCACCAGGCAAGCCATTACCGGTCTTATTGAAAAACGGCAATGCTAAAGACAAAGCCTTTGTCGAAAACAACCAGACTTATTTATCGCGGCTAGGCCGACTGGCATCTATCGAATGGCTGGATGAAAATGCACCAGAACCTGAATCAGCCATTGCGTTAGTCGGCGAAATGCGTATTTTGATTCCAATGGCGGGTTTGATTGATAAAGCGGCTGAATTAGCACGACTGGATAAAGAAATCCAGAAGATCGAAAAAGAACTGCCGCGTATCGAAGGTAAGCTGAACAACCCTAAGTTTATAGACAAAGCGCCTGCCGAAGTCATTGACAAAGAAAAACAAAAACAAAACCGGCTGCAAAAGCACCTGCAAGAACTGCTGGAGCAGCGTGCAAAAATAGCCGCGCTATAAAAAACACAGCTCTCTGCCAGAATCTTCGTTCTGGCAGAGAGCTGTCACCTACCCTGATTCAACTTTATCCAGCACCATGTAGGGGCAAGCCCCTACGGAACAGCCCCCCCCATGATTGGTGTGGCCGCCTTTCCTGCGTGCCTGTACTGGACGAAGAGTTAAGAACAGAGCTGCCAAGTTGTGATGTGTGTGAATTTTATGATTAAAAATACGAACCGCGTAACATCAGTTCTTTAAGAGAAAATCTTGATCTTTAGGGTGAGGTGCTGGATTTATTCATCATTCCCTTAGACAAAAACAACTTATCCACTATTATTAGGTTACAGTTTTAAACGAGTATTTTTGATATTCATGTCAACTTCTGCAAATGAATTACAATTTAGCGGGCTTGCCCGATGTCTGGTTAGTGAAGGACTTTTAACCAAAGAAGCCGCACAACAAGCGCTGGCCGCATCCGCTAAACAAAAAATATCGTTAATCAGTTATCTGGTTAATCACGACAAGATTGATAGCCATATGATTGCCAGTATTGCATCGCAAGAATTTGGCGTCCCTTTTTTCGACCTGGACGCTATTGATATCTCTGCCCTGCCAACAAAATTACTCGATGAAAAACTGATTCGCCAGCATCATGCCTTACCCCTGTTCAAACGTGGTAATCGCTTGTTCGTCGCCACATCGGATCCAACCAACTTCCAGGCGCTGGATGAAATAAAATTCCATACCCGCCTGAATACCGAAAATATTCTGGTTGAAGAAGACAAGCTCAGTAAGGCGATAGATGCCGCTTTAGAGGCGGCGGAAACGGCAATGACTGATCTTCTGGATGAAGACCTGGATAATATCGACATTTCTTCGGGTGAAGAAGAGAGACCGCCAGAAGACACTTCCGATGTCGATGACGCCCCCATTGTCCGTTTTGTCAATAAAATCTTGCTGGATGCGATTAAAAAAGGCGTTTCGGATATTCACCTGGAACCCTTTGAAAAAAAATTCCGCATCCGCTATCGCAGTGACGGAATTTTGTATGAAGCAGCTTCGCCACCGGTCAATATTTCAAACCGGATTATTTCCCGTATCAAGGTCATGTCACGTATGGATATCGCCGAGCGACGTGTCCCGCAGGATGGCCGTATCAAAATGCAACTATCCAAAAACCGGGCAATTGATTTCCGGGTCAACACCTGCCCAACCCTATACGGCGAAAAGGTTGTTCTCAGAATATTAGACCCGACCAGCGCCCAGATGGGCATTGAAAAATTAGGCTTTGAACCGGAACAGCAAGAACTTTTTTTAAGCGCAATCCACAAGCCTTATGGCATGGTTCTGGTAACAGGCCCGACCGGAAGCGGTAAAACAGTCTCACTCTATACCGGTCTCAATATTCTGAACAGCATGGAAAGAAATATTTCCACAGCAGAGGACCCTGTGGAAATCACCGTTGAAGGCATAAACCAGGTCAATGTCAATCCCAAAGCTGGCCTGACCTTTGCCGAAGCCTTGAAAGCCTTCCTGCGGCAAGACCCCGATATTATCATGGTGGGTGAAATCCGCGATCTGGAAACGGCCAGCATTGCCGTAAAAGCAGCGCAAACCGGCCACTTGGTACTTTCCACCCTGCATACCAACGATGCACCACAAACCATCAACCGCCTGATGCAAATGGGCATCGAGCCGTTCAACATCGTATCGGCGATTAACCTGGTCATGGCCCAGCGTCTGGCCCGCCGCCTATGTGAGCACTGTAAAAAACCAGCCGATTATCCTGAAAAAATCTACCTCGATGCCGGTTTTAAAGCCGATGAAATCAATGATCTTGAAATTTTTATCGCCAATGAAGACGGCTGCGAGCATTGTACCCGTGGCTACAAAGGCCGAGTCGGAATTTACCAGGTGATGCCCATCAGCGAAAACATGCGCGCGCTGATTTTAAAAGGCGGAAATGCGATGGAATTGGCAGAATTATCGCTCAGTGAAGGTATAAATGATTTACGTTTATCCGGTTTACTGAAAGTCAAACAAGGCATAACGTCACTCGAAGAAATCGACCGAGTCACCAAGGAATAACCATGGCAGAAAAAACAGAAACCCTGATTGATTTTATCTGGGAAGGGTTCGATAAGCAGAAACAAAAAACCAAGGGTGAAATCACCGCTAAAGACGAAACCGTCGCCCGCCTCGAGTTGCGCAAGCTGGGGATCCGGGTCATTAAAATAAAACCCAAGCCCAAACCACTGTTCAGCAAAAGAGCCAAACCGATTACGCCTGGTGATATTGCCGTTTTTGCTCGGCAATTGGCAACTATGTTAGAAGCCGGTGTACCCTTGGTTCAGGCATTTGACATTGTTGGCCGCGGCCATGAAAATCCAAGCATGGCCGATATGCTGTTATCCATAAAAGCCGATATTGAAGGCGGAGATACACTGGCGCAAGCACTCCGAAAAAAGGGCATTTATTTTGACGACCTGTTTTGTAACCTGGTGGAAGCTGGCGAACAAGCCGGGGTATTAGAAACCTTGCTGGACAAAATTGCGACCTATAAGGAGAAGTCTGAATCCATCAAGAAAAAGGTCAAAAAAGCGTTGACCTACCCGATTGCCGTTTTAGTGGTTGCCTTCATCGTCACAGCGGTACTGCTCATCTTTGTCGTGCCCGTATTTGAAGACTTGTTTAAAAGTTTTGGCGCTGACCTTCCAGCCTTTACCCAATTTGTCATTCATTTATCCGAATGGGCGCAGGAATGGTGGTGGATGGTTTTAGCCGTCATCGCAGGCGCAGCTTATATCTTCAACTATTTCAAAAAACGCTCGCATAAATTCAACCAGGTTTTAGATAGAATCTTGTTAAAAATCCCGGTTGTCGGCATGATTCTTGAGAAATCTGCAATCGCCCGTTTTGCCCGCACCCTGTCTACCATGTCAGCCGCCGGCGTACCACTGGTTGATGCCTTAGAATCGGTAGCCGGTGCCTGTGGCAATAGCGTGTTTTATGATGCTGTGATGCAAATGCGCGAAGATGTCTCGACCGGCCAGCAATTACAATTCTCCATGACCCAGACGGGCATCTTTCCCCACATGGTTGTACAAATGGTCGCCATTGGTGAAGAATCAGGCTCGATTGATGCTATGCTGGATAAGGTCGCCGATTTTTTTGAAGAAGAAGTCGACAACCTGGTGGATAATTTAAGCAGTTTGATGGAACCTATCATTATGGTTATTCTCGGTATTTTGGTCGGCGGACTGATCGTCGCCATGTATTTGCCTATCTTCAAACTTGGTGCCGCCGTCGGCTAACACAAAACGATGTCTATAATATATCTACTAGAACAATCACCGCTAATACTCACAAGCATCGTCTTTATTCTGGGGCTACTGGTCGGCAGTTTTTTAAATGTCGTTATCTACCGCTTGCCGGTTATGATGAATCGTGCCTGGCGGAAAGAATGTCTGGACTATCTGGACATGGCGGAAGAAACAGAACAGCCACCGTTCAATCTGTCTGTCCCAGGCTCACACTGCCCGAAATGTAAGGCACAGGTCAAACCCTGGCAAAATATTCCGGTGCTGAGTTATCTGCTGTTAGGCGGCAAATGCCACCACTGTAAAACGCCTATCTCGATTCGCTATCCCCTGATCGAAGCCTTCACCGCGGTATTATCCGCCATTGTCGCCTGGCATTTTGGTTTCAGCCTCGCGTTGTTATTTGCCTTGGTATTAACCTGGGTACTCATCGCATTGAGTTTTATTGATATTGATCATCAATTACTGCCCGACCAGCTCACGTTGCCTACGTTGTGGCTGGGCATTTTTCTCAATTTATTTGCTGTGTTTACCGACCTTGAATCAAGCGTCATCGGTGCGATGGCCGGTTATTTGAGTTTATGGTCGATTTATCATCTGTTTAAACTGTTCACAGGAAAAGAAGGCATGGGTTATGGCGATTTCAAATTACTCTCCTTGCTCGGTGCCTGGCTGGGCTGGCAATATCTCCCACTCATCATCCTGTTATCTTCCCTGGTCGGGGCCATTCTTGGCATTGCTATGATTATTTTTGTCAAACACGACCACCGTCAACCCATCCCGTTTGGCCCTTATCTGGCCGCGGCGGGCTGGCTGGCCTTGATTTGGGGCGATAAACTCAATCAACTCTATCTTAATGCTACAGGCCTCTGACCCACCATTAAAAATCGGTTTGACCGGCGGCATCGGCAGCGGCAAAAGCACCGTTTGTCAGTTGTTTTCTGCCTTTTCAATTCCAATTATCGATGCCGATATCATTGCCCGTGAAGTTGTTGCGCCAGGACAAGCTGCGCTCGCTCAAATCCAGCAGGCTTTTGGCGATATATTATTGGCCGACGGCAACCTGGATCGTAAAAAACTGGGGCAGATCATTTTTGCTGACCCCG
Source organism: uncultured Methylomarinum sp. (assembly GCA_964442675.1). Taxonomy (GTDB): domain Bacteria; phylum Pseudomonadota; class Gammaproteobacteria; order Methylococcales; family Methylomonadaceae; genus Methylomarinum. The sequence continues at coordinate 1,880 of CAYUAE010000051.1, read as the reverse complement.
CTAAAAAACAATGCCTGGAAAACATCCTGCATCCTTTGATTTATCAACGTTTAAAAACAGAAGCCGCAGCACAACCTGAGCCTTATGTCATCCTCGCCATCCCGTTATTATTTGAAACCGGCATGACTGATCTGGTCGATCGTATTTTGGTCATTGACTGCCCGGAAACGTTACAATTTCAGCGCGTTAAACAACGCGACCAACTAGACGATGCTCAAATCCAGCGTATCATCGCCAGTCAATCCAGTCGCGAAGAGCGTTTACGCCGGGCCGATGACATTATCGACAATTCAAAATCAACGGCCGAACTTGCAGAACAGGTTAAAAACCTTCACAATTTATACCTTTCATTGATTCAATCAAGGCTCGCTTCGGTTTGAACACACAAATCACTTATGAATTTCCGCTCAATGAGCGCATCCGGGTTTTTATGCGACTCGAGCAATTATTTATGCAACTCAATCATTTTCTGCAAGGCAATACTGTATTTGAAAAACGGGCTGCAATTTCTATTCTGCTAGAAATTCTAATGATTTTCAGCCGTAATGACCTGAAATCAGAATTATTGAAAGAAATGGATCGACAAATAAAAATCTTCACTCAGCTGACCAACAGCCAGAATGTCGATAACCAAAAGCTCAGCGAAATCCTGGATGACTTACAAAAAACCAGCCAGGCGCTGCACAAAGCGAATGGAAAAATCGGTATCAATGTCATGGAAAGCGATCTGTTTCAAAGTATTTCACAACGAAATTCGATTCCAGGCGGCAGTTTCGCCTTCGATTTGCCAGCATATCATTATTGGCTGGAGCAGAATGCTGAGCAGCAACAAAAAGACCTGGAACGCTGGACCCGTCCATTCCGGGCCATCAATCAGGCTATCGACATGATTTTAGGCTACATCCGGCAAAGCAATATGCCCAAACAATACACAGCCGAAGCCGGCTTTTTCCAAATGGGCTTAGATAGCAACCAACCGGTACAATTATTGCGTGTATTACTGGATAAAAGCATTCCCTGCTTCGCCGAAATCAGCGGCGGCAAATACCGCTTTACCATCCGCTTCATGGAGCCATCCAGCGATAAAAATCGCCCCGTACAAACCACCCAGGATATTCCTTTTTTATTAACCCGTTGTATTTTCTAAACCTCATCCCCATTATCAGCGTATGAAAGTCAAATGTCCGACCTGCAAGAAAGAAGTTCTCTGGGTCAAAGAAGAAAAATTCAAGCCCTTTTGCAGCCATCGCTGCCGCTTGATTGACCTTGGGGATTGGGCGACCGAAGCGCATAAAATTCCGGGAGAACCCGCCTGGCTTGATGACGAGAACGACTACAATAACGTCGACTCAACGCAAGACGACGTGTTTTAAGCTAAGCCATAAAATACAGGCAAGGCCGGATTAAATTCTCGCCGAGGTCGGCTTCTGGCAGAAGCATAACAACGAGGAGAAAAACATGAATGCAACCCATATTGTCTGTCCACATTGCAATACCACTAATCGCGTATTGACAGAAAAGATCAGCCATCAACCGAAATGTGGCAAGTGTAAAAAGCCGTTATTTACCGGTCAACCGGTCGAATTGAACAGCCAGAATTTCGCTAAATTTATCCAACAGAACGATATTCCAGTCATCGTCGATTTCTGGGCGTCCTGGTGTGGCCCCTGCAAAATGATGGCGCCACAGTTTGCCGATGCCGCACGACAACTCGAACCTTATTTCCGGCTGGCCAAACTGAATACAGAACAGGAACAAATGATTGCGGCCAATTTTAACATCCGCAGTATTCCGACCCTGGTCGTGTTTAAACAAGGTCAGGAAGTTGCGCGCCAGGCCGGTGCCATGAACAGCGCCGATATTGTACGCTGGGCACAGAG
>CAYUAE010000050.1:0-13473 GCA_964442675.1 uncultured Methylomarinum sp. | reverse complement strand
ATAAGGCATTAAAAATGATCAATGTTTTGGTTCGTCAATGGTAAGGCTGGGTAAGCTCTGCATCCATGCAGTCGTACCCATCCTGCAAGGTTATGTTTTTTGCTGTGCTTTGATTTTGTCGATAACAAAATCAACGATTTGATCCAGCGGGATATTCTGGTTTTCTGAATCCGTTCGGGCGCGGTATTCAGCCATGCCAGAATCCAGGCCGCGATCGCCGATGACGATGCGATGCGGTATGCCGATCAGTTCCATATCGGAAAACATGAAACCGGCGCGGACTTTTCGGTCATCAAATAACACCTCTATACCGGCATCCTGCAATTGCTGATAGATGTTTTCGGCAACATCACGCAGACGGTCGGATTTATGCATATTCAACGGACATAATGCGACTTGAAACGGTGCCAGTTCCTGCGGCCAGATAATGCCATTGTCGTCATGGCCTTGCTCGATTGCCGCCGCAACCACGCGTGAGATGCCGATACCATAACAACCCATAATCATGATCTGGTTTTTGCCCGCTTCATTGGTGACCGATGCATTCATCGCCTTGCTGTATTTATCGCCAAGCTGGAAGATGTGGCCGACTTCGATGCCACGAGCAATAGTCAGGTGGCCTTTACCGTCCGGGCTGGGGTCACCTTCGACGACCATACGCAGATCCTGGGTTTCCGGTAATGGCAGATCGCGTTCGAAGTTGACGCCTTGATAATGGAAGCCGTCTTCATTGGCACCGCAAATAAAATCGGCCATCGGTGCAACGCTGTGGTCGGGGATGATTTTGATATTTAGACCTAATGGGCCGATAGAACCCGGCTTGCAGCCGATGGTTTGCTGAATTTCTTCATCACTGGCAAATTGTAAAGGCGATAACACGCCTTCGAGTTTTTCCGCCTTTAATGGGTTGAGCTCATGGTCGCCGCGTAGCAGCAAAGCGACAAGATCGTCGTTTTCGCCTTTGACAATCAATGTTTTCAGGCACTGTTGTGGTGAAATTTTGAAAAAGGCGCAGACCTCCTCAATACTGTGTTGATTGGGTGTGGCGACTTTTTCCAGTGGTTTTGATGGCGCAGGGCGGGGTGTTTCCGGTTTCAGTGCTTCGGCCTTTTCCACGTTGGCAGCGTAATCGCTTTGATCAGAGAACGCGATGGCGTCTTCTCCTGAGTCGGCCAAAACATGAAACTCATGCGAAACAGCGCCGCCTATGGAACCTGAGTCGGCCACGACGGCACGAAATTTGAGGCCAAAACGACTGAATATATTGCTGTAGGCCTGATACATCTGCTCGTAAGTGTGTTGCAATGATGCCTGATCTAAATGGAAGGAATAGGCATCTTTCATGATAAATTCGCGTGAGCGCATCACGCCAAAGCGTGGTCGAATTTCATCACGAATTTTGGTTTGAATCTGATAATAGGTGATCGGCAGTTGTTTGTAGCTTTTCAGCTCGTTACGGGCCAGGTCGGTGATGATTTCTTCATGTGTCGGCCCTAAACAGAAGTCGCGTTCGTGCCGGTCTTTCAGTCGTGCCAGTTCCGGGCCGTATTGCTCCCAACGACCGGTTTCTTGCCAGAGCTCAGCGGGTTGAAGCAGCGGCATCAATACTTCCAGGGCGCCGGTTTTTTCCATTTCTTCCCGGGTGATGCGTTCCACCTTGCGTAAAACGCGTAAACCCAGCGGCAGCCAGGTGTAAAGGCCGGCAGCCAGTTTTCGGATCAGGCCGGCGCGAATCATCAGTTTATGGCTGATGATTTCAGCATCGGAAGGAACTTCTTTAACAGTATTGAGTGGAAATTGAGATGTGCGCATTGAATAAATGAGTCCAGTTAAAAGGCAATGTTAATGTAAGTCAATGTGTCAGGGTTATCTATGTTTTATGTATAAACAGTGTTATTTTAACCCCAAATACCCGCTGGGTTTAAGTGAGTAATTCAACCAGTATTTGCTGGTAGATTTTACTTAAGGTTTCCAAATCATCCAGGTTGACATATTCATTGACTTTATGAATGCTGTCGTTGACAGGACCGAGTTCTAAAACCTGTGCGCCGGTCGGGGCGATAAAGCGGCCGTCAGATGTGCCGCCACCGGTATCATCAATCGGCTCGTAACCGGTAATCTTTTTAATAGCCTTATGGGTGGCGTCAATCAACGTCCGTTCGGTAGTCAAAAATGGATTGCCGGACAAACGCCAGTCGATGTGATAATCCAGATCGAAACGGTCGAGTAGAGCATGAGTGCGTTGTTTGATGGTCTGTTCATCCAGTTCGGTCGAAAAACGCAGATTGAATTGCGCTTCCAGCTGGCCGGGAATGATATTTTCCGCGCCGGTGCCGGCGTGAATATTGGATACCTGCAAGCTGGTCGGCGGAAAAAAATCATTACCTTGATCCCAGACTTCTTCGACCAGGGCTTTTAATGCCGGCGCAAAACGGTGAATCGGGTTGTCAGCAATATCAGGGTAGGCAACATGGCCCTGAATGCCCTTGACCGTGATTTTGGCGCACAGTGAGCCGCGGCGACCCACGCGAATCACATCCGCCAGTTTTTGGTCACTGGATGGCTCGCCTACCAGACACCAGTCGATTTTCTCGCCACGTTTTTCCAGCACATCGACGACCTTGACGACGCCGTGGGTCGCTATGCCTTCTTCATCACTGGTCAGCATTAAGGCTATTGCACCTTTGTGCTCGGGGTACTGCTGTATAAAACGTTCCAGAGCGGTAATAAAGCAGGCGATGCTGCCTTTCATATCGGCTGTACCCCGGCCATAAAGCCTGCCACCGCGCAGGGTCGGCTCAAACGGGGGCGATTGCCAGTCTTCCAGGGGGCCGGGTGGTACAACGTCGGTATGGCCTAAAAAACAAAACAAGGGTGCTTGCTCACCGCGTTTGAGCCAGATGTTGCGGGTGTCTTCAAAATCCAGATGCTCACAGTTAAACCCTAATGGTGCCAGGCGTTGGCTGATCATATCCTGACAGCCGGCATCTTCGGGTGTGACCGATTCGCGGCGGATTAAATCGATGAGTAAATCCAGGGTATCGCTCATAATAAGGTCTGTTGGTATTGTTTGTCATTGAAGCCTGTCAGCAGTGCACTTCCGGTATCTAAAATCGGACGTTTGATCAGGGTTGGCGTTTCCAGCATCAGCTGTAAGGCCTTGTTGCGATCCAGATCGGTTTTTTGTGCATCACTTAACTGGCGCCAGCTGGTGCTGCGTTTGTTGAGCATGTTTTCCCAGCCTGATTGCTGTTCAAACGATTCCAGCAAGGCCATATCCAGGCCATCTGTCCGATAATCATGAAACACATAAGGCAGTTCATGTTGCGCCAGCCATTGACGGGCTTTTTTGACGCTATCGCAGTTTTTTATTCCGTAGAGTTTAAGCATGGTTACAGTTGGCTGGTTAAGAGTTCATCGATACCGGGAAGGGTTTTATCCTGTTTGCAGCGGCTTTTGTAGAGTCCGACAAATTCCATAAAGGCTTGTTCTAAATCAGACAGGATTTCTTCTTCGTTTTCGCGCTCATCAATGCTGATGTCAGGCGAGTCGAGATATTCTTTTTGCAAGGCAATTTCGCTGTTTAAGGACAAAATAGCGTAAATGAGGGCATTGCTTGAAATATGTTCAGTCATGATGGGTTATTGATAAATACGGCTGCAGTGACCGATTTTTAAAATAAGGATTTGATGTTTGTTCCAATCGACATCAAACAGTACACGATATTGACCAATGCGCAGGCGATAGTCAGCAACAGGATGATTTGACAGATGTTTGATGTGAGGGATATCCGGAAAATGTTTTAACGCTTCAATATTCTGTTTTATTTGTGTCAGATGTTTAGCTGGAATAGGCTTGATGTCTTTCGATACGCTTTTAGCGTAAATCAATTCAAACATTCATGTCTTTCCAGAAATTTTCATGCGACAACACATCACCGTTTTTGATTTCCTCACGTCGAGTGTTTAATTCTTTTTTCAGTGTACGATACTTTTTTTGCTCCAGTAACAACTGAATAAAATAATCGACTTTTTCTTTATCGGCGGTATCTAGTTTTTGCAGGATATCGTTTGTTTGAATGGCCATTTTACACCCTTTACAAAAGACCTGTGCCGGGTCTTAAGCCCCCGGCACAGAGAATGTACTTTAGTCACGCAATAACTCGTTAATACCGGTTTTGCTACGGGTTTTTTCATCAACCTGTTTGATGATGACTGCGCAATACAGGCTGTGAGAGCCGTCTTTGGCAGGCAGTGAGCCGGGAACGACAACAGAACCTGCAGGAACCCTGCCATAGATGATTTCGCCGGTCATACGGTTGAAAATTTTAGTGCTCTGGCCAATGAAAACACCCATGGAGATAACCGAGCCTTCTTCAACCACAACACCTTCAACAATTTCAGAACGGGCGCCGATAAAGCAGTTGTCTTCGATGATGGTAGGACCAGCTTGCAGTGGCTCTAAAACACCACCGATACCGACGCCGCCGGATAAATGTACATTTTTACCGATTTGAGCACAAGAACCGACCGTGACCCAGGTATCGACCATAGTGCCGCTATCGACATAGGCGCCAATATTGACATAAGACGGCATCAGCACCGCGCCTGGTGCGATATAAGACCCATGTCGCGCGTTGGCATTTGGCACGACGCGGACACCGGCTTTGGCGAAATCATCCGGCGTGTAGGTGGCGAATTTGGTTTCAACCTTATCGTAATAGCGATTGACGCCGCCATCCATCACCCGGTTTTCGTTGACACGAAAAGACAATAAAACGGCTTTTTTAAGCCATTGATTGACAACCCATTCACCATCGACCTTTTCGGCTACACGAGCCGAGCCATTATCGAGCTGGTTAATGGCTTCTTCAACGGCGTCCTTGATTTCAGGTGTAACCGTCGTCGGTGTGATGTTGGCGCGGTTTTCAAATGCTTCGTTAATAATGTTTTCTAGTTGTGACATAGCTTCTCGTTAGCGTGTTAATAAAATTTTATTTTCTGCTGCTCTCTACACGACATAAAAGGATGGGTTTCGCTGGCGCTGTATCTATCCTACGATTGTTCCATGAATGACTGTTGTGTACAGAGAAAATCTTTAATCCGGTGCGCCGCGTCAATACAATCTTCCAGGCTTGAAACCAGCGCGATGCGCACATGGTTTTGTCCTGGATTCAGCCCACCCGCCTGGCGGGACAGAAAACTGCCCGGCAAAACTGTTATATTCTGACGGGCAAACAGCTGTCTGGCAAATTCAGTCTCGTCAATCGGTGTCTTCAGCCAGACATAAAAGCTGGCGGGCGGTTGTGTGATTTGACAAATCGGCGACAAAATGTCGATGAAGGCAGTGAATTTTTCTCGGTACTGCTGCCGGTTGTGTTGCACATGAGACTCATCTCGCCAGGCGGCGATACTGGCTTTTTGGGTGGGCAGCGGCATGGCGCAGCCCTGATAAGTCCGGTACTGAAAATAGTGTTGCAAAATCTCGGCATCACCGGCGACAAAGCCGGAACGCAAGCCCGGTGCATTCGAGCGTTTGGACAGGCTGTGAAACACGACGCAGCGTTTAAAATCAGCATTGCCGGCCTGCCAGGCCGCTTGCAGCAGACCGGGCGGCGGGTTGGCTTCATCCTGATAGATTTCGCTGTAGCATTCATCTGAGGCAATCACGAAATCATAACGTTCAGCCAGTTCGATCAGATAGGTCAAAGTATCTAAATCAATCACAGCACCGGTCGGGTTTCCGGGCGAGCAGATATAAAGTAACTGACAGCGACGCCAGACCGCTTCGGGAATATGTTTGAAATCCGGCAAATAGCCGTTTTGTTCCAAGGTATTTAAATAATAGGGCTCAGCGCCTGCCAGCAAGGCCGCACCTTCATAAATTTGATAGAACGGGTTAGGCATCAAAACCAATGGCTCAGTGCTACGGTCAATGATGCACTGGGCAAATGAGAATAGGGCTTCGCGGGTGCCGCTGACGGGTAAAACCTGGTTGTCAGCATCAATTTTTCCAGCCGGAATTTGAAACCTTTGACTCAGCCAGTCAGCTATTGTCTGGCGAAGTTCAGGCAAGCCTTTGGTCGTGGGATATTGTCCTAAGCCATCAAGATGTTGCAACAACGCTTCGGAAATTAAATGCGGTGTCGGGTGCTTGGGTTCGCCGATCGACAGCGCGATATGCGTTTTATCGACCGGCGGCGTGATACCTTGTTTGAGACGATTCAGTTTCTCAAACGGATAAGGATGTAATTGATTTAAATCTGGATTCATTATTTTCGACAATTAGGGCGGAATCCTGTGGTTTTGGCTTGACGCCATAATTCCAGGGCTCTGGGAAGTTGCGCTTCAAGATTTTGGATACGGGATGCCGGCGCCGGGTGGGTGGATAAAATTTCAGGTGGGCGGGGGCCGTTATTGGCAGCTGCCATTTTTTGCCATAAAACAATGCTCTGTCTGGGGTCAAATCCGGCTTTTGCCATCAATTCCAGACCAATCACATCGGCTTCCGATTCATGCGTGCGGCTGTAAGGCAATAAAATACCGTATTGTGCCCCGATACCAAGCAGTCCCATGGCAGTCTGACCTAATGCGCTCTGCGGTTGGGCGATCGCTTGAATCAGTTGCATACCCGTATTGACAGCCATTTTCTCTGATAGTCTTTCGTTACTGTGCCGCGCCAGAACATGACCGATTTCATGACCGACCACTGCGGCGAGTTGATCGGCATTATCGACAAATTTTATCAAACCGCTATGAATGCCAATTTTATTGCCGGGCAGGGCGAAGGCATTCAGCGTGTTATCTTCAAACACAACCACTTCCCATTGGCCGCCGACAACGCGGGTCAATGCCCTGGCGACGCAGTCTGCAAAGGCGATATAGCGCGGATTTTTGCTGAGTGGTTTAGTTTGTTTGAGCTGTTCAAAAGCCTGCAAGCCCATTTGATTGACCTGGGCATCCGGCATAAACACCAGTTGGCTGCGTCCGGTCGGGCTGGTTGCACAAGCGGAAACAAACAAGATGGAAAAAACAAGGGCTACATATTTCATAAGGCCGCCAGTCAGTGATTATCAGCCTGTTATTCTATCCTAACTGCTCAGGATTGGGAAAATCCTGGCATTAGGGGAAGCGGGTTAAGGCCGTTTTTCTGAGGTTAATGCCCGCATAAAGGCGACAAGGTCGGCTTTTTCCTGTTCAGTCAGATGCAAGGGGTAGATCGCGCTGTCCAGATATGGGTTTTTACGGCCGCCCTTGTCATAATAATCAACCACGTCTTCAAGTGTTTTTATACTGCCGTCGTGCATATACGGCGCAGTCAGCGCAATATTGCGCAGCGTTGGCGTTTTAAATTTGCCAATATCCTGAAGCACATGGGTAACATTAAATCGGCCCAACTCGGCGCGTTGTTCGGGCGTCATCGGGAAGTCATCAGGGTTTTGACCCTGTTTAATGGCAGCAAGAAAATCGGGCAGGATAGCTTCTATTTTTTCAAAGCCCTGACCGAGGTTGTAAAAACGATTGTCGGTAAACAGCGCATCGCTCATAGAAATTTCATGACAGTTGGCACAGTTGCCTTTGCGTCTGAAAATCAGCAGGCCACGGGCGGCGCTTTTAGACAGTCTGGAGCGATTGCGGCCAAAATAATATTGGTCAAAATCAGAATTGCCTGCAATAAGCGTACGTTCATAAGCGGCTATGGCTTTAGCCAGGTGTTCTGCGCGGATATCGTGTTTGTCGATGTTGAATATTTTGCTGAAACGTTGCACATAATCCGGGTTCTGGTGAATAATCCGTTCAATGTGTTCGGGCGATTCAAGACCATGTTCAACGGGATTCAATAATGGCCCGAGGGCTTGTTGTTCCAACGAGCTGGCACGGCCATCATGGAAAAACTGTTTGAAAAAGGCCACGTTGAGTAACGTCGGAGCATTACGGCTGCCGATTTGGCCATAAATCCCTTGGGATTTTGCACGTTGGTCGGTGAAGGCTTTTTCAGGTGCATGACAACTGGCGCAGCTTATCGTGTTATTGGCGCTGAAATGCGTATCATTAAACAGGTCTTTGCCCAGCTGGATAAGCGCTTTGTCCTGCGGTACAGCAATGGCGGGCAATCCAAGTCGGTCATCGGCCAGAACAGCGCTTGCAGAAAGAAAGAATACAAGCAATAAAATTGGCATCGGTTTCTCCTGTCTTAAAAAAAACCGGCAACCCCATAAACAGGTTGCCGGTGTCAGGTACCCGAAGGTATATACCAAAGGGGGAGGATGGTATAAGGGTTATTCTTGTTCAGGCATATCCTGAACAATCATGATGTACGGTTCACCTATTGGCATTTTGTCATCCGGTTGTTGGAAATAGACAACCTTGCCATAAGTTTCATTGACGGCTGGCATAATTTTAGCTGTTTCTTCAGGTGTCAAGTCCGGGAATGTCGCATGAGCGCGAGGTACCTCAACCCGATGATAATGCCAGTATTTTTTCTCTTCTTCCGGTAATTGATTAAATTGCTCGGTCGTGATGATGTATTCAAAGCCGATGGGTTTATCCTGGTCTTTCATGCCGGAATGAAACATCAAACACACAAAAGTCTGATCATCATAGGCCTTACAATGATGATGCACGACTGTTTGCAGTTTTGGGTCGTGGATATCATGTGTATCCGGTCTTAAATGACGAATCGCTTGAATATGCAAATCATTAAAGCCTAAATGATTTGGATATTCTTTTTGTCTGGGGTTTAAGGTTTCGTTATAAACTTTAACCGGTGAGGCGCTGGCTGTTTGAGTATCGGTTGCTTCGACAGAGGCGCAGCCAAACAAGACAGTCGATAAAGCGGAAAAAAATAAGGTTTTTGTTTTCATGGAAAAATCTCCAAATCAGAATTAGCAAATAACGGTATTAGAATATTCTAATTTACAAACAAAGTAAAGTCCCAGGTTATTTTTTATGAAAATTTTTATTGTGTTGGCTCTTTTAGTCAGTTCTGTTTGTGCCGCCGATGAGGCGGAATATGTGCATTTTTCGACTCAGGATGGTGGGATCGTCTATGCGGATTACTATCTGACAGGGAAACCGGCGATTGTGTTGGCACATGGCGCAATTTTCAATCGAAAGAGTTGGACGCCATTGATCGAGGCGCTGCAGCAGCAGAATATTTCAGTATTGGCGATAGATTTTCGAGGCTATGGTGAATCGAAAGCCGATAGTGTGTTTGATAAGTCTAAGGATATATTGGCAGCCGTCGATTATTTAAAGCGACAGGCGCATTATCCGGTAGTGGTGTTAGGTGCGAGTATGGGCGGGGCTGCCGCAGGCGAGGCGGCGGCAGAGGCATCACCAGGCGATATACAAAAGCTCATTTTATTATCGCCTGCGCCTTTTTCGGGGATTGAGCGGTTAAAAACCGGGCTGTTGCTGATTGCCAGCGAAAAGGAGCCTATGAGCACTATGATTCAAACGCTCTATAAAAAAGCACCGGCGCCGAAGAAAATTGTATTGCTGAAAGGCCGGGCACATGCCCAGCATATATTCAAAACGGATGAAAAAGAACATTTGATTCAGACGATTATTGATTTTGTTGACGACGATCGTTAATCGAAACGGGATACAGATGAGAAGGTATTACACGATGCTCACCGTATTTAACGCGGATTATCATATAATTTTTCAGGTCAGCGACGTAGGCATAATCGAGGATACGGGGTAGAATGTGAGCTTTATACTCAGCAGTTTTCAAGATGCGCGCCTTAAGCGCTAACAATAGATTTTCAAGGACAACACTATGGTGGAAATAACAGAAGTACCCAGTCCTTTTTGTGGAATAGGCACGGATGACCTGACGGTTCAGGTTGATGGCGTCTCTCTGCAAGTGACAAAAAACGGGTGTGCGGTCAATACGCCGGCATTTGAACAACCGATTGGTGACCTGACTCCAAAAATAGCGGGGCAGGATGTGACATTGGCGGAAGCAGCTAAAAAAGCCGCCGGGATTTTATCGAACAGTCAGCAACCTGTGATAGGGGGTTGTGCGACCGATGTTGCCGGTATGCGCGCATTGTTGGCGTTGGCGGATAAAACGGGCGCGGTCGTCGATAATATGAATTTTAATGCGGCGCGGCGTAATATTCTGGCCATGCAGGATTCAGGTTGGATGACAACGACTTTGGCCGAGATTAAAAACCGCTGTGATCTGCTGGTTGTTGTCGGAACAGATCTGGAGCGTTTTGCACCACGATTTTATGCGCGTTATTTATGGAATGACGAGGCCATGTTTCTGGACGATACGGCTCAGCGTAAGGTCGTTTATTTAGGCAAGGCGCCATCGGGTGATGCCTCGACAGCGCCGGATGGCCGCAAGGCGACAGTTTTGGCCTGTGATGATCAGGATTTGCCTGATGTGTTGGCAGTTTTAGCGGCGTTGGTAAAAGGAAACAAGATTACCGTCGATAGCGTAGGCGGTATTGATCTGTCGGCATTACAGCAGTTGGCCGAACAACTCAAAGCGGCTAAATATAGCGTTGTCACCTGGGCGGCGGGTATGCTGGATTTCGATCAGGCTGAGTTAAGCGTGCAAACGATTTGCAGTATCGTGAAACAGATTAACGATCAGGGCGCGCGTTGTTCCGGTTTCCCATTAGGGGGCAAGGAAGGTGACCAGACTGCCAATCAGGTTTGTGGCTGGATATCAGGTTACCCGGCACGGGTCAGTTTCGCCAAAGGTTATCCCGAATACGATCCATTTTTATTCGATAGTCAGACCATGCTGGCCGAGGATCAGGCTGATGCGCTGGTTTGGGTGCAGGCTTTCAATAGCGGAGCCGTCCCACCTGAAACCGATGTGCCAACGATTGTTATCGGCCGCTCCGGTATGACGTTTGAGAAGCCGCCGGAGGTGTTTATTCCGGTGGGCACACCGGGTATCGATCACGCCGGGAATGCCTATCGGCTGGATAATGTGGTGGCGATTCGGCTAAAAAAATTAAGAGACGCAGGCCTTATCAGTACGGCTGAGGCGTTAAATGCGATTGAACAATCCCTTAAGGTGCAACATGCTGATTAAGTTAACAGGTGGAACCGTCTATGATCCTGCAGGCGGTATTGATGGACAGCGGCAGGATATTTATATTCAGGATGGCCGCATTATCGACACGCCTGAGGCGGGTGTGAAGGTCGATAAAGAATATAATCTGAATGGCAAGGTGGTGATGGCCGGTGCGATCGATATGCACACGCATATTGGTGGCGGCAAGGGTAACATCGCGCGGATTCTGTTACCGGAAGATCATCGTGCCGATCCGGTTATTCGCAGTCAGCTGACTCGTTCTGGCTGTGGTCATGTCATGCCAAGTACCTATGTGACCGGTTATCGTTATGCCGAGATGGGCTATACCGCCGCCTTTGAACCGGCTGTGCTGCCGGTTAATGCGCGTCAGGCGCATATGGAAATGGGTGATATTCCGATTCTGGATAAGGGCGGCTATGTGTTGATGGGCAGTGATGACTATTTTCTGCGCATGATGACGGCGAAAAAAGACCAGCAGGCGATTAACGACTATGTCGCCTGGACCTTGCGTGCAGCCAAAGGTATTGGTATCAAGGTGGTCAATGCCGGTGGCATCAGTGCGTTTAAATTCAATCAGCGCAAACTGGATCTGGATGAAAAAAATGCCTATTACAATGTCACGCCACGCGATATTCTGGTGACGTTGGCACGGGCGGTCAAAGAACTCGGTATTCCGCACCCCTTGCATGTGCATGGCTGTAATCTCGGCGTGCCGGGCAATGTCGAAACGACCTTGAATACGATTGAGGGTATTGAAGGTCTGCCCATGCATTTGACCCATATTCAATTTCACAGTTATGGCACCGAAGGTGATTTCAAATTTTCGTCCGGTGCTGCGCGGATTGCCGAATCCATCAATAAAAACAAAAATATCACGGTTGATGTCGGGCAGATTTTGTTCGGCCAGACCGTGACCGCTTCTGGCGATAATATGCGGCAACATGCCAATCACCAGTTTGCCAGCCCGAATAAATGGGTGTGCATGGATATCGAATGTGATGCCGGTTGCGGTGTCGTACCGTTTAAATACAAAGATCAGAATTTCGTGAATGCTTTGCAATGGGCTATTGGCCTGGAAACATTTTTGCTGGTCGATGATCCGTGGCGCATATTCTTGACCACAGACCACCCGAATGGTGCACCGTTTACCAGCTATCCGCATTTGATTCGGTTGCTGATGGATAAAAGTTTCCGTAACGATATGTTGGCGACCATCCATCCTGAAGCACAGAAAATGACCACCCTGGCATCGATTGACCGCGAATATTCTTTACAGGAAATCGCGATTATGACACGTGCCGGTGCGGCCAAATTGATTGGCTTGCAAGACCGTGGCGGTTTGACGCCCGGAAACTGGGCCGATATTACCATTTACACCGAAAACAGCGACCGCGAAAAAATGTTCGAAAAACCGGATTATGTGTTTAAAGATGGCGAACTGGTGGTGAAAGACGGTCAGGTTGTTCATGTGACCTGGGGGACCACGCATACCGTACTGCCTGAGTACGATGCTTCGGTAGAACAGGGCTTAAAAGACTATTTTGATCGTTATATGACTATGAAACTGGGTAATTTTAAAATCAGCGATGATGAAATCACCGAAGACGGTCGTGGCAGCTTGACCGTTCATCCCTTACAAGGAGGTGAAGTATGATTATCAACGGCGTCAGCATCGATAAAACCTTCGCCGAAGCATTTCCGATGAAAGCTACTCGCGCCATTATTACGGCGCAAAATGAAAAATGGGCGATGATTTCGGCGCAAGCGATGACAGGCTTTGCAACGTCAGTCATCGCCTGCGGCTGTGAGGCTGGTATTGAACGGGTGCTGGACCCTTCTGAAACGCCAGATGGCAGGCCAGGTGTCGCAATTCTGATTTTCGCTATGGGTGGCAAAGGCCTGGCCAAACAACTGGAAACCCGCGCCGGACAATGTGTATTGACCTCGCCGACCTCGGCGCTGTTTGCCGGTATCGATGAGGGCAAGCCTATTCCGCTGGGTAAGAACTTGCGCTATTTCGGCGATGGTTTCCAGATTTCCAAAAAAATCAATGGCAAGCGTTACTGGCGGGTACCGGTGATGGATGGTGAATTTTTGACCGAAGCGACCACCGCACAAGTCGAAGCGGTCGGCGGTGGTAATTTTCTGGTGCTGGCCGAATCCCAGCCGCAGGCATTGGCAGCATGTGAGGCCGCGATAGAAGAAATGCGTAAAATTCCAAATGTCATCATGCCGTTTCCGGGGGGCGTTGTGCGATCAGGCTCTAAAGTCGGCTCAAAATATCCGGCGTTGGGCGCATCGACGAACGATGCATTCTGTCCAACATTGAAAGGCGTGACGAATACGGAGTTATCGCCGGAAATTGAATCGGTGATGGAAATTGTTATCGACGGCTTGAGTAAAGAAGAT
>CAYUAE010000049.1:0-13537 GCA_964442675.1 uncultured Methylomarinum sp. | reverse complement strand
TGGTGGAAGTCCCCGTTATGCTGTCGGTCGTCGCTTTTTGTAACCGCACCCGGCATTGGTTTCCTGAATAATCTGTAAATCATTGAAAATAAAGTGGTCAGCCAGGAGAAAATGATAGATCTAAATACGATCGAAAAGATGTCACTATTGATAATTTAGCCATCGGCAACCCTATCACTGGATAATGGCAACAAGGAAAAACCACATTAGATTCTATACAAATTCGTATATTTATATATACTAATAGACTCTATCACACCTATTCCGGAGGAAAAATGAAGCACGTAAAATTAAATGTCGAAGGAATGCATTGTGGTGGTTGTGAATCCATTATTGAAAATGCGCTCGCTTCATTAGACGGAATCGAGCAGGTCAGTGCGGACTACCCCACAGGAAGCGTGGATGTCCGGTTCGATAACGATAAAACCGATCTGGCAGAGATACAAAAAACGATTGAAGAAAGCGGCTATTCTGTCGTTTCCCAGGAACAAATCAGCGATATTCCAGAACAGCCCCGCACCCGGCCGATGTGGCTGAAATTATTATTCGCCCTGATCGCCGTTATGGCTACGGTAGCCATCATGATTGCCGCGCGAAAATTATCTCATCAATTCACCCTGCCGGATTTGAACAGCCATCTCAGCGACAGTATGATCTTCCTGATTGGATTGATAACAGGGTTGCACTGCATTGGCATGTGTGGTGGTTTTGTCCTCAGCTATACCGCACGGGATGCCGAAAATGGTCACTCTTCCTGGCTGTCTCATTTGCTTTATGGTATCGGAAAAACATTTTCCTATGCCATGTTCGGCGCCTTATTCGGACTGCTTGGTTCAATGATCAGCATTACCCCTTTCATACAGGGCATCACCAACCTGGTGGCTGGCGGTTTTTTAATCTTGTTTGGCATGAATATGCTGGATATTTTTGCCGCACTAAAACACGTCCGCATCAAACAGCCCAAGAGTATGGCTCAGTTTGCCATCGAACAAAGAAAGCGTTCACGCAGTCCCTTTCTCATCGGTTTTTTCTCGGGCTTTCTGCTTGGTTGCGGGCCGCTTCAGGCGATGTATGTCATGGCTGCTGGCAGCAGTGATCCTTTGCTGGGCGCAAAGATTCTGACCTTGTTTGGATTAGGCACTCTGCCAGCCCTGCTCGGCTTTGGTTATATAACCCGGCTTTTTTCAGCGGCCGCCACCCATCGTTTTTTCCAGTTATCGGGCGCCATTCTGATTTTTGTCGGCTTAATGATGTTTAACAAAGGCTTGATGCGAACCCACTCCGGCTATGATTTTAAATCACTGCAACAGAAAGTCATGAGTCAATTAAAACAATAATGACACCCGACCCATAAAACTCACATAAAAAAACCATGCCTGATTCAGACATGGTTTTTATGGGACTTTGAGTTTATGCGTTACAAACTCGTGGCATCAGCCTATAGCCGATGAATACGCAAAATCAAATGTTGGGATATGTTTATCTAGCCAGTCTTTTACCATTTCGCCCACTTCTGCAGTCACATCAGCCTCACCGGCATGGAATTTCTTTTGTAAATCAGCACAAATGCCGACTAACGCATCATGCTCTGCTTTATGCGCTGCCAGACCATCGAAGCCTGCTGCTTCCATTTCGCGCTCCTCGTGCGCAAAATGGTCAACGACATAGGCGATCAATGCATCCAGGGATGCGCCGATAGTCGCACGATCTGCGCCACTTGCCACATCATCATAAAGCTTGTTCAACAATCGAAATATTTCTTTATGCTCTTCATCCGCAAAGCCTACTTTAGTGCCGTATTGTTCTTCTGTCCACGTCATTAATGGCATAACGTTCCTCCAGGTTTTTGATTGTTATAATGGAGTGGTCATTATCTCCGCCAGCAAAAAATACGATTTGATCTGGGTCAATTTTTTATTAAAAACCCTTTAAATAGTGTGTCATTTTTTTGACATCCATTTTTTCCATATACGGTATAACACCTAAAAGCGGCGATGCTTTGATAGTCTGCTGAATGTATTGGATATTTTCTTCAGCCAATTGCATTTCCCGATCATTTAAAACCGCAACCCAACCGATACATTCTGCACCTGATGCCTGAATCGCCCGCCAGCTCAGTAATGCCTGATTGATACAACCTAAGCGAATGGCGACCACGAGAATGATTGGAATGCCCAAAGCATGAGCCAACTGACAATTATCCAGCGTTTCCGACAAAGGCGAATACCAGCCCCCGGCGCCTTCCACCAGGATACGGTCGGCCTGCTGTTGAATGCGGTTAAAGCGATCTTTAATTAAGGATAATTCGACATTTTCTCCACAGCAGGCCAGATGCGGCGATACTGGCTGTTTGAATGCGTATGGATTGATAACAGAATAAGGCAGATCAATAGAGGCCTGCTGTTGAATCTGCAGGGCATCTTCATTCTGCCATTGTCCCTGCCGCCATTCACAACCTGCGGCAACCGGCTTCATGCCGGCCACATTAAAACCCTGTTGTTTAAAACAGGCCATCAGCCCTAGCGTAACCCAGGTTTTTCCGACACCGGTATCCGTTCCGGTTATAAAATAGCTTGATTTCATAGCTCTGCCTGTACGAAAAAAATTTCATAACTGGCGATAATGTCGCCATTGAATTGTTTAGGATAAGCGGCAATCATCTGATCGATGTGTTTACGCGTTATCAAACGTTGTGATTGCCGTCCATTGACATGCTGCGCACCAATCCCTTTCAGCTCCCGCATCAATGCCCAGACATCCCGATATGACAGCGTATAAAGCCGGCTGTTTAAACGGATTGATGTAAACCCTGCGCGCTGCAAGTCCATTTTGATTCGATCAGACGGATAAAAATCATTCACATGCACAGCCTCATCCACCTGCTTCCAGGCTGTTTT
Organism: uncultured Methylomarinum sp.; assembly: GCA_964442675.1. Taxonomy (GTDB): domain Bacteria; phylum Pseudomonadota; class Gammaproteobacteria; order Methylococcales; family Methylomonadaceae; genus Methylomarinum. The sequence goes on along the minus strand of CAYUAE010000049.1, from coordinate 10,640 downwards.
CAATTCCTTTAAGCTGGCCGGGCCAAAGGTTGAAAAGGCGAGTTTTCCTGACGTTTTCAAACACCGCTGAAAACCTTTAAAAACCGAATGTAAATCGGCACACCATTGCAGTGCCAGGCTGGAATAAATCCAATCGAATTGATTATCGACAAATGGCAAGGCTTCGGCATCCGCACAGATGTGATGACAATGGCTTAATGCCGGCTTTTGCCGCGCTCGATGCAACATTGGCAAGGCCATATCCAGTGCAAACAGGTTTTCAACGGCAACATGATCTGCAAGTTTTTCAGTCAAAAAACCGGTGCCACAGCCTAAATCCAAAACCGTTTGTGCAGACGTCGGCATCTCGGATTGATGCAACAAATCAACCGCAACCTGTTTTTGCAATCGTGCCATAGCATCATAACTTGCGGCAGCGGCTGAAAAGGATTGGCGAATTTTGGATTTGTTATGCGTCATCGACAAATTGAACAATAGTCTGTTGAATGTGTTCGCTATGGGTTAAAAAAGGCACGTGTCCTGCGCCTGCCAACAAACTTATCTGGCAATCGGGTCGCCTTTGTTTAATCGCCTTAGCTAATGCTGGCGGAATCAGTTTATCGTGATCACCAAACATGGCCAGCACGGGCTGTGGCAATGCCGCCAGTTTATCCCTCAAATCACAGGTTTGTAGTATTTTCAGCCCGCCTTGCAAGGCTTCAATGGCGGGAGGCGGGCAGCTTTCGATAGCGGTTTTGAGCTGTCTCAACAAATGCTTACCCTCCGGCAGACCATTGACTTGCAAGGCCAAAAACCGCACCAGGGTTTGATGGCTGTTGTGGGTCAGATTTTCACTGAAACGACTCAAAACATCGGGGTGCACACCGGGCCAATCGCTTTGTTCGACAAAACATGGATTTCCTGCCAGTGTTATCACACGGCTGACTCGCGCTGGATAGCGCCAGGCCATATCCAGAGCAATGCTTGCGCCTAATGACCACCCTAATATCGCAAACCGCTGAACAGGAATTGCCCGCAATAGCCTATCTGTCACAGTTTCCAGCTGATATGGCGTACATGACGTGCTCAATCCATGCCCGGGCAAGTCCAGACAGATGACTCGAAAATGTTGTGCTAACTGTTCAGCCAAAGGCTGTAAGAGGCCTGAATGCATAGACCAGCCATGCAGCATCACTAACACTGGTTTGTTTTGGCCGGATGTTGCATCCTGTTTGCCCTGTCGCCTCAGGGGATAATCTTTGAGAGATATGCTCATAAATAGCCCATGAAAAATGGATGCACAAGCATGCTGTTATGATGTTGGCTCATGGCCTGCACTGAACAAGCGCATCAAGCAAGGCGTCGATGTGTTGTGTCTGATGTAATGCCGATAAGGTAATGCGTAAACGCGCCTGTCCTTTCGGCACCGTAGGTGGTCGAATAGCGCTGACCCACAAGCCGCGCGCCCATAATTGCTGGCTGATGGCCAAAGCCTGCTGGCTGTCGCCAATCAAAAGCGGTTGAATCGCCGTGTCAGATGGCATCAGTGACAAACCAAGCTGCCGGGCCGACTGTTTAAAATAAGCGATATTCTGCTGCAATGTCGCCCGTTTATCGGCGCCGGTTTCACCCTGAACAAGACGCAGACTGGCACGGGTCGCCTCACATACGGCCGGCGGCAAGGCGGTGGTATAAATATAACTGCGCGCTTTCTGGATCAGCAGCTCGATCAATGCCTCGGAACCGGCTACAAAGGCGCCAAAGCTGCCAAAACCCTTTCCTAATGTCCCCATTAAAATCGGCACATCCTGTTGTGACAACCCAAAATGTTCCACTATACCCGCACCTTTTTGCCCTAAAACCGCCATACCATGCGCGTCATCGATCATCAGCAGACTGTTTTTTACGCCAGAGCGCGTATTGATCAGCGTCACCATCTCTGGCAAGGGGGCTAAATCACCATCCATGCTGAACACTCCGTCACTGACCAGCAACACATCACCCGGTGCTTTACTCAATTTGGCCGTCAAATCGGCCATATCCCGATGCAGGTATCGTTTAAGCCGAGCCTTGGATAACAATGCACCATCCAGTAATGAGGCATGATTCAGACGATCCTGTAACAGCCAGTCGCCACGCTCACACAATGCCGAAATAACACCCACATTAGCCATGTAGCCGGTGGAGAATAATAAGGCTTTTTCACGGCCGGTAAATGCCGCCAGCTCTTCTTCCAGGGCATGATGCGCATGGCTATGCCCACAAATCAAATGGGCCGAACCACTCCCCAGGGGATATTGACTCGCTGCGTGCTGCAATGCCGCTTTGAGCTGTGGATGTTGCGACAGGCCTAAATAATCATTACTGCAAAAATTCAGGCAACGTTTACCGTCAACGACAAGCTCTGCCCCGCAGATGGATTCGACAATACGCCGCCGCCGATACAGGCCTTGCTGCTGGAGCAATGCCAGTTCGGCATTGAAATCGGTCAACATCAAACGTGGTGTTTTAACTGGCGTAACTGGAACCGCCCTGATGCAACCCTAAGCGTTCAAACAATTGTAAATCCCGATTGGTCATAGGGTTGTCAGTGGTCAGTAATTTCTCACCATAAAAAATAGAATTGGCACCTGCCAGAAAACACAGTGCCTGCATTTCATCTGTCATTTCATTACGCCCGGCCGACAAGCGTACCCGCGACTCCGGCATCATGATGCGTGCCACAGCCACAGTTCTTACAAATTCCAATGGATCCAGCTTTTCAGTCCCGGCCAATGGCGTGCCTTCCACTTGTACCAGCATGTTAATCGGCACACTCTCTGGATGTTTCGGCAAATTTGCCAGTTGTTGCAAGAGTTTGGCGCGATCCTCATCGCTTTCGCCCATACCGATGATACCGCCACAACAAACATTGATGCCTGCGTCACGCACACGCTCCAGCGTGTCCAGCCTGTCCTGGTAGGTACGGGTGGTGATGACCTCGGAATAATACTCTTCCGAAGTATCCAGATTATGATTGTAATAATCCAGCCCGCCGTCTTTCAGGCGCCTGGTTTGCTCATCGGTCAACATGCCTAAAGTCACACACGTTTCCATGCCTAAAGCCTTGACCCCTTGCACCATTTCCACCACACGTTCGATATCGCGGTCTTTTGGCGCACGCCAGGCCGCGCCCATACAAAAACGCGATGCGCCTTGTTCCTTTGCACGTTTGGCCGTTTCCAGAACCTCTTCAATCGGTAACAAGGCTTCCGGTTGTAAATCCGCATCATAGCGTGCGCTCTGTGGACAATAGCCACAATCCTCAGAACAGGAACCCGTTTTAATGCTCAGCAAACTGCTGATTTGAATCTCGTTAGGATCAAAATACTGCCGATGCAGGCTTTGCGCCTGAAAGATCAAATCATTAAAAGGCAGATTAAACAAAGCCTTAATCTCATCGAGTTGCCAATCATGGCGTATAACCGACACATTGGCCGGGAATGAAGGGCGCGCGGACATACGAGCAATCTCCTGCAAAAAGGTTAAACTAAGAGCGGCAATATTCAACAAATTTTATCGACTTGTCAACCTGAACCACATCAAATGGTAAACAACTGGCTTAAATTTATACAATACAAGCTGTTCCCACCGACCTGCATCGTGTGCGATCAGGCAGGGTTTGAGAATAAAGATATATGCACCGCCTGTTATGCCGATTTGATGTTAAACACATGCCATTGTCGTCTTTGTGCAATGCCTTTAACAGCTAAGACCGATCATATGCAATTATGTGGTCAATGCTTGAAAAAAACACCGCGTTATCAACAGGTGAGCGCCCCTTTTTTATATCAACACAGTATACGCTGGCTGATTACCGGCCTGAAATTTCATCGACAGGTCAAAAATGCACGCTTGCTGGGTCAGCTGTTTGTCGATCACTTGCCCCCTGAACATCCGTTACCAGATTTTATCGTCCCCGTTCCACTACATCCTAAACGCTATCGCCAGCGAGGCTTTAATCAATCACAGGAAATTGCCACAACGGTCGCCCGACAGCTCGAGATTCCGCTGCACCCCAATCTCTGTCGGCGCATCAAATACACGCAGCAGCAAAGCCTTTTGCACGCCAAACAACGGCACAAAAACATTCGCAATGCCTTTAGCGTCAGCGCATTCCCGCAAGGTTCCAACATCGTTATTTTCGATGATGTGATGACAACAGGTGCCACAGCCTCTGAGCTGGTGAAGGTTTTAAAGCAAGCCGGCGCTGGCCACGTCTGGATCTGGGTTTGTGCACGGGCTTAAATGCGATGGAACTGTAGGGGCACGGCACGCCGTGCCCCTACACGTTAATGCCCGGTTAAATGATATTTTTGTACTCGATAACGCAACGTTTCGCGGGTTGTACCCAGCATTCGGGCGGCTGCGGTAACATTATGGTCGGTTTTCTCCAGTACCTTCTGGATAATAAATTTTTCCATGTCCTGTAAACTCAAACTGCCATCAAGCGGTAATAAAATACCCGCACCGCCAACCGGCTCGACAGCTGGCGTATCGGCCGGCAACGCCAGTTGTAGCCACTGCTCCGGAAACTCTTCACCCGATGCCAATAACACACAACGTTCGATAATATTGCGTAATTCCCGGACATTGCCTGGCCAATCATAATTTTCCAGCTTGTGCCAGACGCGATCTGGAATATGTCGTACCTGTTTACCTGACTTGGTATTGTTTTCAGCGATAAACTGATGAACCAGGTCGGGCAAATCTTCCATCCTGTCGCGTAAAGGGGGTATCTGTATATTGATGACATTCAGGCGATGGTATAAATCTTCTCTGAACCGGCCTTCTTTTACGCGCTGACGCAAATCCTGGTGAGTAGCTGCGATAATTTGCACATCGACATCAATTTCCTGTTCGCCGCCAAGCCGACGGATGCGTAACTCTTCCACGGCCTTGAGCAACTTACCTTGCAACTCTAAATCCATTTCCCCGATTTCATCGAGAAACAGGGTTCCAGAATGTGCCAGTTCAAACATACCACGACGGCGTTTTTTAGCGCCGGTAAATGCTCCCGCCTCATAGCCGAATAATTCCGCTTCCAGCAATTCATGCGGTAACGCTGCGCAATTGATTTCAATCAACGGCATGTTAGCGCGACGCCCGGAATAATGCAGCACCCGGGCCACCAGCCCCTTACCGGTTCCGGTTTCACCGGTAATAATCAAACTTGAAAACGGCACTTTTGCCATTTGCCGGACCATTTCGCGCAATTGTTGCATGGCCGGGCTTTTACCGCTCAAGGTACTGAGGGTATAGCGGCTGTTTTGGCGTTGTGTTTCGTTCTCCAGCCGGCGCTGAATACGGGCGCTACGCGCTGCGCCTTCGACCAGCATATTCAAGCGTTCCAGATCACACGGCTTTTCGATAAAATCATAGGCGCCCAGCCGCACGGCACGAACCGAATCAGAAACACTGCCAAAACCGGTTAAAAAAAGCCATTCGCAACGCGGCAATCCATCTTTACAATGCGCCATAAAATCCAGCGCATTGCCATCCGGCAGATTCATATCGGACAGGATGACCAAAGGATCAAACTGTTGATTGTCTAACAAAGACTTCGCCTGACTCAAATCACGGGCAATCTGAACCTCCCAGCCTTTCTTCTGAAAATAGCGGGCGATTTCATTGCCCAGAAGAATTTCATCTTCTATCAATAACAAACTGTTTATCATTGTAAATAGCCTAAGGTCAGGCGCACACAGGCCAAACCCTGCTCTGTGTTCCACACGCTTAAATCACCGCCATGCGCTCTGGCAAATCGTAATACCATCGGCAGCCCTAAACCTGTACCATGTTTTTTGTGACTGGCAAAGGGACGAATCCCCTGTTGCAAAAACTCATCAGAAAAACCGGCGCCAGTATCGAGTACATCAATAATAAGCTGTTTGTTTTCGATGTTTACCCGAACGGTGACCGTTCCGGCCTGGTCGCCAATTGACTGTATTGCATTCAAAATCAAGTTTAATAATGCCTGGCGTAATTCATTTTTAGGTAAAAACACCTCAATGGCTGGATCGCATTCAAGCTTAATATGGATTTTTTCATCGATTTGATAGTTCAACAAGGTGATCAGATCCTTAATCCAGTCATATAAAATGAAGTGAGCAGGTTGCTCGGGCTGCTGCCTGGAATAAACCAGTAAATCATTCAAACGACCGGTTAAGCGCTTGATCTCATTATGCACCAATTGCAAGCGTTCACACATATCCTGGTCCTGACACTCCTGGCACATATTTTCCAGCGCAACCTGTATACCGGCTAACGGGTTGCGTAATTCATGCGCCGCACTGGCCGCCAACTCGCCTACAGCCGCTAAGCGTTCTGCGCGTGCCAGACTATGACTTTGTTCCAATAGACTATGCGTAGCCTGGCGGACTTCCTGCTCCAGCGAGGCGGTATGTTGCTGATGTTCCTGCTCCAGTTCACGCAAGCGATTGACCAGACGGTTATAGCTATCGAACAAGGCTTTGATGGCCGGATCGGTCTTACCCGGCTCTACAGGCTGCCGACTGCCTTCGGCCAGACGAGTCAACAAGCGCTCCAGGTTGTTGATCGGCTCTGTCACGAAACGCTTGAAATAAAACCGTCCCACCAGCAAAAATAACAAAACGATACCCGTCGGCACTAAAATAGCCAGCTTCAGTTCCAGTTCGTTATTGGCATAAATCTTGTCGAGCAGTTGTTCCTCGGCTTTTAGTTGAGCCGATAAGGTTTTGTGTAAAACCGGCAGAATGGTGTTTTTATCAATGCGACCTGGCTGATGCGACAAGATAGTCTGCAGCCGCTCAAGCAATATTCGGGTTTCATCCGGTATCTGGGGCTGATTATGCAAAAATGCCTGCAATAATTTTTGTTTGGCGAGCTTACTGGGCGTCTGGTCTTGCAAAATAAACAATAATTGCTCTAATTGATGGCTTTGAACAATCTCTTGTTTAAGACGGTCGATACGCTGAAGGTTTTTCCAGCTCATTCCGCTCAAAGCCACTAATTCACTCAAAGCCAGAATACCCAGCAACAGACCAATCACGACAACTGGCCTGTAAATTAAACGATTCATCGTTATTTTTGGCGGGCAGCCAACGGCTGTGACCGGGTTTTTACTCCGTTTATCAAGCCCAATATGCCTTTGAGCAGCATCTCCGGCGTCGGCGGGCAACCTGGGATGGTCACATCGACCGGAATCACCTTATCGACACCCCCACAGCATGCGTAACTCTCGCCAAACTCACCCCCACACACCGCACAATCACCCGCGGCAATCACCCATTTAGGTTCGGGTGTAGCCTGCCAGGTTCTCAACAAAGCGGTTTGCATATGACGCGACACAGGCCCTGTCACCAATAACACATCGGCGTGACGCGGTGAAGCGACAAAATGGACGCCAAAGCGTTCGACGTCATATATCGGGTTGTTCAAAGCATGGATTTCCAATTCACAGCCATTACAGGAACCGGCATCAACCTCACGAATCGCCAGACTGCCTTTAAAATAACGGTCAATCTGCTGTTTAACCTCAATCCCCAATTGTTCCAGTTCATCAGACTTGGGTTTTTTAACCCGTTCTGTCACGACACCGGTTTTCAGCGTTTTACTAAACAGTCTCAACATGATAATTCCTTATAAATCGTGGCCGGAATACGAGCCATTCAATGATTTATTACAAACCGGAAAATCCGGCACAATATTGTTCAACACAATTTTTTCCAATGCCGGCCAGTTTACACAGCTCGGATCCCGCGCATAAAATCGACGGATACGATTATCCTCGTCAAAGCGCACATAGCTGATAATTTCACCACGCCAACCATCAATCATCGCCAGTCCTTCAGCCTGAGCCTGTGGCATTTTCCAGTCCGCTTTGATTGCACCTTCAGGTAACTGACTCAGCATTTGCCTGAGCAACTTAATAGACGCAAAAATCTCCTTCACTCTGACCCAAACCCTGGAAGCCACATCGCCCTGGTCTTCCAGCACGGCATTAAATTGCAAAGCATGATAAGGCGCATAAGGCTTATCTCGACGCACATCAAAATCCTGTCCACTGGCACGACCGACATAGCCCACTGCACCAAAATCCTGCGCGGTTTGTGGCGATAAATAACCGGCTGTGTAAAGCCTGTCTTCCAGTGAAGAATTCATATCGATAGCCGGCACAATATCATCCAGCTCCCGACGCAATGTTTTCAATGCCTGTAATTGCCGCTCACAGGCATCAGGGTTTATATCGTGACTGACGCCGCCCGGAACGATATAGTCCATCATTAAACGATGGCCGAAATCGCTCAACTGTGGCCTGAGCCATTGTTCCCTGAGTCTTGAAAATTGCATTTGAGCGAAGGCAAAACCGACATCGTTACAAATGGCACCAATATCCCCCAGATGATTGGCAATCCGCTCCCGTTCGCAGGCGATGCCACGCAACCAGGCTGCCCGCTCCGGAATTTCGACAGATGCGGCCTGCTCCATCGCCTGACAGGCCGCCCAGGCATGTGCGACTGTGCTATCGCCTGAAATCCGCGCCGCCAGTCGTGCCAGTTTTTCAGGGCTGCGGCCAACCGCCAGCTTTTCAATGCCTTTATGCACATAGCCTAAGCGTTCTTCCAGATTCAAAATGGTTTCGCCCACCGCTTGAAAGCGAAAATGCCCAGGTTCGATAATACCCGCATGAACCGGACCTACCGGGATTTCGTACACACCATGGCCGCGTGCTTTGACAAACGCATAATCCATATCGGGCGGTGTAATGGCCTGAGGCTGACCGCCCAATGGAAAGTCTTTGCGCAGAGGGTACTCATGTTTATGCCAGGCCTGATGTCTGATCCAGGGTCTGTGATCGGGACAATCTGTAAAATGAACCCCTAACAAATCCTGTGTATGCCGTTCACTGCGATTAGCTGCCGCATAAACGGTCGATTGTGACGGTAATTGCGGATGCCGTTCAGAAACCGTTGTCCTCAACAACACATAATCGCCGTCTTTTTCCAGCAAGGCATTGACATTAAAGTCCGCCTCAAGCTGCTCTGCCCAACCGGCCACCCAACGTGCAGACAGGTCTTTAGCCAGTCTGGCCGCCTGCTGCCATTGAGAGGATTCAATTTGCCACAGTGTAGTATCCTGAATCAAAGATGGCTTGTGGCTGATCTGATTGCTCGATAGCATCTGTGAAAACATATCGCGCCATGACTGACTCATAATGGTGCACTCCCTGAAATTAAAATCGTTGCCTGATTAAACCAGTCTGATAACGATTGTGGAATCGAAAGCCCCAACCACAAAACCAGAACCAAATGAATAATCACCGGCCATAAATTAGCCTCAACCGCCTGTTGGCCTTCCGGACGTTTACCATAAACCATCGGTTGAATATTGCGGAACAAACCGGCACAGGCCAAACCGATACCCAGTAACAAAAATGGCGTTAACCAGGGATAACTTTGCATCGTTGCCAGCAATACCAGAAACTCACTGGTGAAGACACCAAAAGGCGGAAAGCCGGCAATAGCCAGAGTTCCAATCAACAACCCCCAACCGACACTGGGCTGAGTCTTAATCAATCCACGGATTTTTTCGATACGTTGAGTGCCTGCAATCTGGGCGGCATGACCGACCGTGACAAAAATGGCCGATTTGGTTAATGAATGCACTGTCATATGCAATAAGGCCGCGAATGTTGCAAATGGCGTACCCATACCAAATGCAAATGTCATCAGCCCCATATGTTCAATCGATGAATAACTGAACAATCGCTTTATATCCTGCTGCCGATGCAAAAAGATGGCCGCGACCAGAAATGACAACAGGCCAAACCCCATCATCAGATAGCCTGCAATATGACTTTGCGTTGCGCCATCGACTAACATTTTATTTCGAACCACCGCATACAAGGCATCATTCAATAACAGCCCTGACAATACAGCCGACATAGGCGTTGGCCCTTCCGAATGCGCATCAGGTAACCAGTTATGCAGAGGCACCAGGCCAATTTTGGTGCCATAACCGACCAACATGAAAACAAATGATATTTCCAGGATTTCAGGATCCAGCTGGCTTGCATTTTGAATCAGTACCGTCCAGGCCAGCGCATTTTCGGCATCGCTGATCTGCATCGCCGCATAATACAGCAAAACCGTACCAAACATGGCCTGGGCAATGCCGACACCACATAAAATAAAGTATTTCCAGGCCGCCTCGATCGATTCCGGCGTCCGATACAGACTCACCAGCAAGACCGTCGCCAGTGTCGCCGCTTCCATCGCCACCCATAATATTCCCATGTTATTGGTGGTCAGCACCAGATACATGGCAAACATAAAGCCCTGGTACATCGAATAATACAAACGCAGGCGTTTTTCCGTCAGACGTCCTTTTTGTTGTTCATGCCGCATATAGGGTGCGGAAAAAATCGATGTCGTCAAACCGACAAAAGCGGTCAGAACAATCAAATACACATTGAAGGAATCAACCAGAAAATAAAGCCCTTCAGATACCAGGGTGCCGGATTCATGCACGTTCAATGCCAGCCATAATGACATCAACAGGGCAAAGGCATTAAATTTTATATTGATCCGACCAATACGCGGCCTGTGTCCGAACAGGGCGAAAAAAACGACGCCAGC
>CAYUAE010000048.1:0-13690 GCA_964442675.1 uncultured Methylomarinum sp. | reverse complement strand
TTAGAATATTTTGCAAACACAATCTAAAAAAAGGGGCCTTGAAGGCCCCTTTTCCATGTGCAGACGATTAGTCTTCTGCAACCACGTTGATCTTTTTCGGTTGTGCTGTTTCCCGTTTAGGAATTACCAGCTCTAGTACACCATGTTTGGATTTTGCGGTAATACCATTGGGATCAGCGGTATCGGGCAGTGCAAATCGTCTATAGAAACTGCCATAGGTGCGCTCAACCCGTTTATAACCATTTTCTTCGGTTTTATTTTCAGATTGCTTCTCACCCTTAATCGTCAATACGCCATCTTCCATATTGACATCAATTTCTTCCGGTTTAACCCCTGGAATATCCGCATAAATCACAAAACGATCCGGCTCTTCCTTGATATCGACCGTTGGTGACCATTGCGCAGTGGCAATGTTACCACCGGCATCACTGCCTTGATAAGCTTTTTCCAGTTCGCGTTGAAATTGTGATAATAAACTCCAGGGTTCATATCGTGTTAATTCAGCCATAGTACACCTCCACATTCTTTATTTTGCTAAAAATCATCAACTGCAAAACAATAATGAGGGTGCTGTTTTAAATTTCAAGTCCTGCTTAAAAAAATTGTACCTGTTCAGCCAAAGTAATTTAAGTGCTAAACATGCCAAATAATCACAAAAAATTATCCAACCCAGACTCTGGCATTGCGAAACATACGCATCCAGGCACCATCTTCCTGCCAGTCAGCCGGATGCCAGGAATTCTGAATAGCCCTGAAACAACGCTCCGGATGCGGCATCATGATAGTAAAACGCCCATCTTCTGTCGTCAGCCCGGTAACGCCCTGCTCTGAACCATTTGGATTCATCGGAAAGTCCGTCGTAACCTTGCCATAATGATCGACATAACGCAGTGCCACCTGGGCCTTCTCCAGCGTACCGGATTCAAATACCGCACGGCCTTCACCATGCGCAATCACCACCGGCATCACTGAACCTTCCATATCACGAAGAAAAATAGAAGCCGATGGCTGAACTTCAACCATTGCAACCCGCGCTTCAAATTGTTCGGAAAGATTACGTTTAAACGCCGGCCAATGTTCAGCACCCGGAATGATGCTTTTCAAGGCACTAAGCATTTGACAGCCATTACAGACACCTAAAGCAAAGGTATCCGTTCGCTGGAAAAAAGCACCGAATTCGGCCAAGGCACATTGATTGAACAAAATTGATTTGGCCCAACCGCCGCCCGCACCGAGAACATCGCCGTACGAAAATCCCCCACAGGCGACAAGGCCTGCAAATTCCTGCAATGAAACACGTCCAAAAATAATATCGGTCATGTGTACATCAATCGACTGAAATCCGGCGCGATCGAATGCGGCCGCCATTTCTACATGACCATTGACGCCTTGCTCTCTAAGAATGGCAACTTTGGGCCTGGCCGTGTTAATGAATGGCGCACAAATATCCTCATTCACATCGAATGTCAGCTTTACATGGCGTCCTGGATCATTATCATCAGCGATACGCTCAAATTCCTGTTTGGCACAGTCGGGATTATCGCGCAAAGCCTGCATTTGATAACTGAGTTGTGACCAGTTTTGCTCAAGCTTTGCCCGACTGGCCTGATAAACCAAGCGCCCCTGATGCATGATTTTCAATTCCTGCGCTGGCATCACACAACCGATTTGATGGCAGCATTGTGCTAAACCTGCATTAGCCAAACACTGTGCAACGGCTTCCAGGTTATCCGGGGAAATCTGAATGACGGCACCTAATTCCTCATTAAACAAGGCGGCCAGAATATCATCACCTAAAGAGTCCAGTTGCAAATGGACACCTTGCCGTCCGGCAAACATCATTTCACTGACCGTGGCCAATAAACCGCCATCGGAACGATCATGATAGGCCATGATCAACTGTTGGCGATTCAGTGTTTGAATGGCCTCAAAAAAGGCTTTTAGCAGACCGGCATCATCAACATCAGGACATTCCCGCCCCAGCTGTCGATACACCTGCGCTAATACGGAACCACCCAGGCGATTTTTGCCTTGGCTCAAATCAATCAGCAACAACAGACTTTCTTCGTTTTTCAATTCGGGTGTCAGGGTTTGCCGAATATCGACAACCGGCGCAAAAGCGGTAATAATCAATGATAAGGGCGAGGTCATGGTTTTTTCGCCCGACTCATCACGCCAAACGGTTTTCATCGACAAGGAATCCTTACCAACTGGAATGGCGATACCTAATTCAGGGCACAGGTCCATAGCAATGGCTTTTACAGTATCGAACAACGCTGCATCTTCGCCCTCGCTGCCGGCCGCTGCCATCCAGTTCGCCGATAATTTAATCTTGCCAATGTTTTCAATACGACTGGCGGCAAGATTGGTCAGCGCTTCGGCAATCGCCATGCGGCCAGAAGCAGGCGCATCAATTAAAGCCAGAGGCGTACGTTCACCCATCGCCATCGCTTCACCGTGATAGGTTTGGAAACCTGTCGCAGTTACGGCAACATCGGCAACCGGTATTTGCCAAGGCCCGACCATCTGATCACGCGCCACCAGTCCAGTAACCGAGCGATCGCCAATATGAATCAAAAAGCTTTTATCGGCAACGGCCGGAAACGACAAGACCCGATCAACCGCCTCAGCCAGTTCAATGCCTTTAAAATCAAGTTCCGGCAGATTTTTTTCAACATGTTGAACATCACGGTGCATTTTCGGCGGCTTGCCAAATAATACCGACATCGGTAAATCGACAGGATTCCCCCCTAACCATTCATCACTTAATCGCAAATGCTCTTCATCGGTGGCATGACCAATAACCGCAAAAAGACAGTGTTCACGCTGGCAAAAGGATTCAAATAAAGGTAACGATTCAGGGCTGATCGCCACAACATAGCGTTCCTGGGCCTCATTACACCAAATCTGCATCGGCGACATGCCCTTATCGGCCGTATGAACATTCCGTAATTCAAATTCCCCGCCCCGATTGCAATCGTGGATGATTTCAGGCACGGCATTGGATAAGCCGCCCGCACCAATATCATGAATCGAGATGATTGGGGTATCTTCGCCCAAGGCGTTACAGTGATTGATCACTTCCTGACAACGGCGTTCCATCTCCGGGTTTTCCCGCTGTACCGATGCAAAATCCAGTTGCTCGGCGCTTTCGCCCGAGGTTTGTGAGGAAGCCGCCCCGCCACCCAATCCAATCAGCATGGCAGGGCCGCCGAGGATAATAATCAACGAGCCGGCTGGAATCGGGTTTTTATTGACCAGCATCGGCCGAATATTACCCATGCCCCCGGCAATCATGATCGGTTTGTGGTAACCACGATAGTGGTTTTCGACGCCATGTTCCGAAGGCTGTTCAAAGCTACGGAAATAACCGGCAATATTAGGCCGACCGAATTCATTATTAAATGCCGCACCGCCAATCGGGCCTTCCAGCATGATATCCAGCGCCGACGCAATCCGCGAGGGTTTGCCAAAATCATATTCCCACGGCTGTCTGAAGCCTGGAATATTAAGGTGCGATACCGAAAAGCCAGTCAATCCGGCCTTAGGTGTAGAACCTCTGCCTGTCGCACCTTCATCACGAATTTCCCCTCCGGAACCTGTCGCAGCCCCAGGATGTGGTGAAATGGCCGTCGGGTGATTATGGGTTTCGACTTTCATCAATAAATGCGCATGCTCTTGTTGATACGCATATTCACCCGTTTTCGGATGACGAATAAAAACCTGCGCCGGACTGCCTTCGATCACCGAGGCATTGTCACTATAGGCCGACAAGATGCCAGCCGGACTTTTTTCTGCCGTATGTCGAATCATCTTGAATAATGTCATCGCCTGATCGACACCATCGATGGTCCAGCTGGCATTGAAGATTTTATGTCGACAATGTTCTGAATTAGCCTGGGCGAACATCATCAGCTCGACATCGGTCGGATTTCGACCCAACTGGCTAAAGCTATCGTTCAGATAATCAATTTCATCATCAGACAAGGCCAGCCCAAGTGCCTGATTAGCGTCAACCAGAGCCTCCCGCCCTTGCTCCATTAAAGGAATGGTTTCCAGTGGTGCCGGCTCATGTTCAGCAAAAAGATCAAGCAGATCTGATTCATTTTCAAGCACCTTTTCGGTCATTCGGTCATGAATCTGCGCTTTTATCTGCTCTAATTGCGGCAGAGTCAAATCTGTTGTGCTGATAATCTGATATTCGATACCCCGTTCCAGACGTTTGATTTTGTCCAGACCACAACGTTCGGCAATTTCTGTCGCTTTGCTCGACCAGGGCGAAATGGTTCCTGGCCTCGGTGCGACCCATAATTTACGACCTCCAATAAGCCCTTCCCGTAGCGGATAGCCATACGACAAAAGTCGTTGAAGAATCTCAGTATCGGACGTTGACAGCTCGTCTTTAACATCAACAAAATGCACATAATGCGCATCGACAGCAGTCACGTCAGGTGCAATGCATTGAAGATCGCTTAAAAGCCGCGCCATCCGAAAATCAGAATACGCGGGTGTTCCAGAAAATTTCAGCATGATTAGTCAATGAAGTAATAGGAGTCTATCGGGTATGACGCGCCAGATCGTTATTAATCGTTGTTTTTAGTAATTTAAGCAATTTCAAGCCATCGCCTTGCCGTACTCGCTGCTTTTGATCATCTAGCACAACAACGTCTGTCAAATCACTATTTCTGGGCGTCAATTGAATATAATATTGCTTTTCCTGTGAAGGATCATTACCAAAGAAAAACATCAGTTCGTCCCATAACGCCCCATCTTCGGCTTTTCTGGCATGGGGGTCATATTGAACGACATAAGAATATCCCGCGTCATCGCGTTGGGTGATTTCAATCGCCTGACGGCTCAATGCCTTACCTACAAAGCGCCAGGCTTTCTCGATGGGTTGATAAATTCTAAGCCTTGTTGCACCGGCATCATATTCGATCAGTTCAGCCGGTAAATACAAGGGTTTTTCGGCTACGCCCGCTTTGTTTTTCGCTATTTTTGTCTGAACTGTGCCTGAATTTTCCCGTGAGTAAACAGGTTCTGGCAAAATCGGCTGATCTTTAATTTTAGCCTCGGGTTTGATGTCATCAGGCAATGCTAAAGGCGGCAGCTCGGTTTCCAGCTGATAATCTTTGGTTTTATCTGGAAAATAGCTTTTTATTGTGCTGCATGCAGGCAAACCGACGCCACAAACAAGCGCCAGTACCGCCCAATGCGAAAACTTCCATCGCATTAAACGACACCCGCCTGTTGCATAGCTGCTTTAACCTGAGGTTGATTCGCCTCACTGAGCCAGGTCAATGGCAGACGAATACCTTGGTCCATCAAACCCATTTCGGCAACGGCCCATTTAACCGGAATCGGGTTAGACTCAATAAACAAGGCTTGATGTAAGCCCATCAATTTAGCGTCTATTTGTTCTGCCTTTTCCTTTTCGCCGGCCATCGCCGCCATAATCATCTCATGCACCAGACCTGGCGCCACATTACCTGTCACAGTAATTGAGCCTTGTCCGCCTAACAAACAGAATTCCAGACTACTGGCATCGTCGCCAGTATACAGTGCAAAATCAGGCCCTGTCAGTTGCCTGATCTGACGCACGCGTTGCAGCTCACCGGTTGCCTCTTTAACGCCGATGATGTTGTCTATTTTGGCCAAACGGCCAATCGTTTCCGGCGACATATCACAGGCCGTGCGTCCTGGCACGTTATAAAGGATTTGGGGAATGGCAACCGCTTCAGCAATCGCTTTAAAATGTCGATACAAGCCTTCCTGTGTCGGCTTGTTGTAATAAGGTGTCACTAACAGACAGGCATCAGCCCCGACCTGTTTGGCCTTTTTTGTCAACGTAATGGCTTCTTTTGTCGCGTTTGCGCCTGTCCCGGCTATCACCGGAATCCGTCCGTTAACCTGGTTGACAACACGTTTGATAACAGCACAATGTTCCTGTTCATCTAATGTTGCTGATTCACCTGTCGTCCCGACGGCTACCAATGCATCGGTGCCTTGCTCAATATGAAACTCAATGAGTCTATCCAGACTCTCATAGTCAACCGCACCATCTTCAGTCATTGGGGTTACTAACGCAACGATGCTACCTTGAATCATGCAAATCTCTCGCCTGAACAATATTGGAGTTTAGCGGCTTAACGATGTAGAACAAACAGAAAATGCCTACCCGAAACGACGCTTTACCCGTGTTAAAAATGACGGCATTATAGCAAATACACGCCTAAAACTCAGCGCTATTTCGTATTCTATACGCTTCACATATGGACTCGGCATACCGGGGTTTCATTTTTTGCCGGGGATAAGGCGAAAAAAACGCCGTTGTAGCGCTATTTCAAGACAACACCTTCAGCAATGAACTGAACGGTTTTAGGTGGAACTTTACCCAAAACAACCAATAACTTATCACCTAATATTCGTGTGACTGAATTGACACTGCCCAAACCCTGCTGACTATCACCTAATGAGTCATCAGCCTTGTCCAGATAAACCGAGACAGAAGACAAGCCATCACTTAATAAAAGATGAGAAACGCTGTATTCAGATGTTTTATGAATGGGGGTTTCGCTATAAAACTGTGTTTCAAAACCCGGCGGTATGTTTTCCAGAATAAAAGGCCATGTTGCCTGGGTCTGATTTGTTGCCCGATGAATGTGCCGAACCTTATCCTCTGCTGTGTCGTTCAATGATATAAATGGAATAGCAGCCGGCAAGGACAAATCGGTAAACACCACTTGTTCCAGTGCTTTTCCAGTTAAATCCAGTAATTCTATTTTTAACGGCAAAAAAACGTCCTTATCAACCCAGATTCGCCACGCATACCGATAATCATCACGCGGCATAATATCAATTCTGTAACAGCGCCGCATAGCGACGGTTTCCATACCCTTGATTTCAAATTGATAAAACTGTTCAAGGCGTGCGATGTCTTGCGGAAAGTCAATCAAAAAAGAATGATTTAGCGGCCTGTGATCGACAACGGCCTCACCGGTTTCTTTGAAAATACATTGAACAGTACCCGCTTCCCGAATAATTTCCCTGGCCGGCGAATTCAGAGAAATCAACTGCTCCTGCTCCCGACCTTTTGCAACCGCATGCCGATAATGGACGGCATCAAGCACGCCATTTTCCATAAACACGACAGTTCCCTGATAATTCAGAGTGTGCATGGCCTGACGCATTTTTCCAAGATAATCGGCTGCTGTCTGTTCTTCTGCATACGCTAGCGACACAACAACCCAATACAGAACAAAAAAAACTGAACGGTTCAACATCATTGCCCCGGGTGCAGACTTGCTGTTCGAACATAGGGACTGAACGAGGCTTCTGTCGTCACAAAGATGCGATTGCTATGAGCATATAAATAATCATTAAGCCGCTCTCTAGCTAAGGTGCGTTGTTGCAAAACCGGCGAGACTTGATTAACACGGGCTACTTTTAACGATTCGCCTTGATGCTTGAAAGATTCCGGCTGTTTCTGTGCAACCTGCATGAAGCCATTCTGATTCGCTGTATTTTGTTTTTGGAGGATTGGAATCATAATGGCAACTGCCGCAAGCGTTGCGGCAATCGCTGCCAGCTTTATTTTTTTGTGTGCTGTTTTTGTTGCGGGATGAAAATGAAACACTTCATTCTCAAGCGCATCATGTACTTTATTCACCAGATAAATGGGTTTGTGAATTGATTCTTCGGTACGCAGAACCTGTCCGATGACCTGATAGCGCAACATTTTTGCTTCGATGTCTGTATTGTGTCGCATTTCTTTTAACAGTGACAAGGCCTGCTGCTGATCAAGCTCGTCATCGAGAAATTGCGATAATTTCAGGCCAATATTTTGTTGTTCTTGCATCAAAAAACACCTTTTTTATCAAGCAGTGGAGATAATTTTTTATCAATGGCTTCACGGGCTCTGAAAATACGCGATCTAACCGTACCGACAGGACACCCCATTGCCTCGGCAATTTCTTCATAACTCATCGCATCAAATTCCCTCAGTGTAATCGCTGTTCGCATATCTTCAGGCAAATCGTCGATAGCGTCACGAATCGCATCAATAATCTGCTCGTTCATGATTTCATTATCGGGCGTTTCCATACCCTTTAACTGGGGTGCATTTTCCACTTGTTCGGCATCCTGCAGATCAACTTCATAATCCGTATGCCGCCGCGTTCGCGACATAAGATAATTTTTAGCCGTATTGATCGCAATGCGATACAGCCAAGTATAAAATGCGCTGTCTCCCCTGAAATTGCCCAAAGCACGATAAGCTTTGACAAACGCTTCCTGAGCGACATCCTGAGCCTCGCTTGGGTCTTTAATAAAACGATTCACCAATTGAATAATTCGATGCTGGTATTTCAGCACCAATAAATCAAAAGCCGATTTATCGCCTTGCTGAACCCTCTGCACCAATTCTTTATCCAGGTCGGCGTTGTTCCTTGTTTGATCGCTCACAATCGTATTTTCAGTAGGAGAATAGACAGAATTAAACCTTATAAGTTCTGTGAATACAAAAAAATGTTCTCAGGCTTGTTTTTTTCCATGAGTAAACGTCACGATAACCTTATGCTGTCATCGGACTTTGCTTACAGCTTTGTTTGCTTCAGAAATAGCATGAAAACAGCAGTAGCTGATATGATAACCCAATTTCAACAAATAAATGAGTGACGTGGCCACACACACACAAACTGAGCATTTTGACGTTCTGATTATCGGCAGTGGCGGCGCGGGTCTGACCCTGGCATTAAAACTGGCCGAGCATGCCCGTGTCGCTGTATTGTCTAAGTTTGCCCTTACCGAAGGCAGCACCTATTATGCACAGGGGGGTATTTCGGCCGTCCTGGATGAACATGATTCGGTAGAGTCTCATATACAAGACACGCTGATTGCCGGCGCCGGCCTTTGCCACCGCGAAATCGTCGAGCTGACTGTCTCGCAAGGCCGAAAAAGCATTGAATGGTTACGCAACCAGGGGGTTTGCTTTACCGAAGAACGTGACAGCCAGGGGCGTATACAGCTCCACCTGAACCGTGAAGGCGGACACTCTCATCGCCGCATTGCACATATTGACGATGCAACCGGCAAAGCCGTTTCGACAACATTGATTTCTCGCGCCAAACAGCACCCCAATATCACGCTGCTGGAATATCATAATGCCGTAGAACTGATCAGCGCACAAAAATTGGGGGTCAAACCGCAACGTATTCTAGGCGCCTATGTTTTGGACAGCCGTTCAGATACGATCAAAACCATCGCTGCAAAATGTACCGTTTTAGCGACCGGCGGCGCCAGCAAAGTCTACTTGTATTCTACCAATCCGCATATTTCAACGGGTGATGGTATCGCTCTGGCCTGGCGCTCGGGTTGCCGGGTCAGCAACATGGAATTCATGCAGTTTCACCCCACCTGTCTGTATCACCCGAATGCGCGTTCATTTTTGATCAGTGAAGCGGTGCGTGGCGAAGGCGCGCGCCTGGTTTTGCCTAATGGCGAACCCTTTATGCAACATTATGATGATCGACTGGAATTGGCACCACGCGATATTGTCGCCCGCGCCATCGACCATGAAATCAAAAAACGCGGCCTGGACTGCGTGTATCTGGATATCACGCATAAACCCAAGGCATTTTTGCAGCAACATTTTCCGACGATTTATGAAAAATGCCTGAGTTTTGATATCGACATCAGCAAAGATCCCATCCCCGTTGTCCCAGCGGCGCATTACACCTGTGGCGGTGTTGTCACAGACAGCTATGCCCGCACCGATATCGACAGCCTCTACGCGATTGGCGAAGTCGCCTGTACTGGATTGCATGGTGCCAATCGTATGGCCAGTAATTCACTCTTAGAATGCCTGGTCTTTGCCGATCGCGCCAGCCAGGATATCAAGCGCTTATTGCCTGATATTCCGCCACCGCCCGATTTGCCTAAATGGGATGAATCGCAGGTCAGCGATTCGGATGAAGAGGTCGTTATCGCCCATAACTGGGATGAATTACGCCATTTTATGTGGGATTATGTCGGTATTGTTCGCACCACTAAACGCTTAAACCGGGCGATGAACCGGCTTAAACTGCTAAAAGAAGAAATTGCCGAATACTATGGTCAATTCCGAATCAGCAGTGATCTACTGGAATTGCGCAACCTCGTCACCGTTGCCGAATTGATTATTCGCTGCGCCCAGGCCCGCAAAGAAAGCCGAGGCTTGCATTTTATAAAAGACTACCCAAAGCCGGATGATTCACACCCGCCTCAAGATACCATTCTCATCCCTGAAAATTTCAATACAAAGGATTTTTGACGATGCCACGCCCTGTCACACCATTGATTGCAGCCGATATTATCATCGAACTGGTCGATCAGCCCGACACCCCCATCATTTTGATCGAACGTGCATTTCCACCATTGGGCTGGGCCATTCCAGGCGGTTTTGTCGATATTGGCGAGACCATCGAACAGGCCGCCATTCGGGAAGCTAAAGAAGAAATCTCTTTGGACGTCACACTTGACGTATTACTCGGACTGTATTCCAAACCAGACCGCGACCCGCGCGGCCATACGGTGACGGCAGTTTATATCGCTCAGGCACAGGGCATTCCAGTAGCCGCAGATGACGCCAAAAACTGTCAGCTGTTTAATATCGCCCAGCTCCCAGACCACCTGGCATTTGATCATAGCCTGGTTTTAAGCGATTACAAACACTATAAAAAAACCGGCCAGACAGCGCCACTCAGACCCTGAAGTTACGACTGAATTTATTGTTTACGAATATAAAAAATCTGTAGCCCGTCATCTTTTATAAAATCGACAATCTGATGTCCGGCCTGATCGATATAAACACCAAAATCCAGATGCGCCGCAGGATCTGTCGCCTCCACCTTGACTATTTGGCCGGACTCCATGGTCATCAATGCCTTTTTCAATCGTAGCAAGGGTAACGGGCAATTCAAACCTTTCGCATCAACTTCAACATCAAATTCAATCATATTTCCTTACATTTTCCTGATAAGGGATAAAGACGCATATAATACCATCTATCAAATCATTAACTGTAAATACGAATGGATTACTTTCCCCTTTTTTTAAAACTCAAACAAAAAGACTGCCTGATTATTGGCGGCGGCGAGGTGGCGGCCCGAAAAATTGATTTATTATGCCGTGCCGAAGCTAAAATTACCGTTATTGCCGAAAATTTTAGCGAGTCGGTGCAAATGTTGGCTGCCAAAGAGTCATTGAGGCTCATCAAAAAAACCTTTGCCGACAGCGACCTCGACAAACAATTTCTGATTGTCTGCGCGACTGATGACAGACCACTAAATCAGCATATCGCAACATTGGCTAAGCAGCGCGGCATATTGATCAACGTGGTAGACAACCCGGATTTATGCAGTTTCATTTTTCCGGCCATCATCGATCGCTCACCCATCATTGCCGCCGTTTCATCAGGCGGTGCGTCACCGGTGTTAGCGCGTCTATTACGTGCAAAAATAGAATCGATCATTGCGCCCGGTTACGGAAAACTCGCTCGCTTGGCCGAAAAATATCGTTCAAACGTCAAACAACATTTTAAAATCCCCGCACAACGCCGTATTTTCTGGGAACAGGTGTTGCAAGGTGAAATTGCCGAGCGTGTTTTTCAAGGCCAGGAAAGCCAGGCTGAACAGCGCATACAAGCGCTTTTGACCCAACAGCCTGAACAATCCATCGTTGGCGAAGTTTATCTGGTCGGCGCAGGGCCTGGCGATCCTGACTTACTGACGCTGCGCGCATTACGCCTGATGCAGCAAGCCGATGTCGTGGTGTATGACCGCCTCGTTTCGCCAAAAATTCTGGACATGACGCGACGCGATTCAGAAAAAATATATGTTGGCAAACAGCGTAACAACCACAGCCTGCCACAGGAATCAATCAACGACCTGCTGGCACGGCTGGCATTAGCCGGAAAAAGGGTTGTGCGTCTGAAAGGGGGTGACCCGTTTATATTTGGCCGTGGTGGCGAAGAAATGGAAACCCTGATTGCAAAAAAAATCCCTTTTCAGGTTGTTCCTGGCATCACTGCCGCCTCGGGCTGTGCCAGTTATGCCGGCATTCCTCTCACCCATAGAGATCACGCGCAATCCTGTACTTTTGTCACCGGCCACTTGAAAGATGGCTCAATCAATCTAAACTGGCAACAATTGGCAACATCCAATCAGACGATTGTCATTTACATGGGATTAGTGGGATTGGCACAAATCTGTCAATCACTGATTGAACACGGCTGCCCGGAAACGCATCCGATTGCTATCATTCAGCAAGGTACAACCGATAATCAACGGGTCATTACCGGAACACTGGCGACATTACCCGGCAAAATAAAAAATGAAGCGCTAACCGCCCCCACACTGATTATCATAGGAACTGTCGTCACCTTGCACAATAAACTGGACTGGTTTAAACATACATGAAAATTAGCGACTGTAGCCGCCTGCAACAAATATTCATCATGGCTTTTATCGTAAGCCTGGTGAACGCTTGCGATTCGCATGACAAGGCTGAGAAAACCATTTCTTTCCACAAACAAGGGCTTTATGCTGCCAGCCTGTCAGAACACTATGCACTCATTGCGCCACTGGCCGGCTATGCTGAATTATGGCAACTGTCCCCTTCTATTTTGCTTCATAAATGGCAACACAGCGATGATAAAAATGGCATTATTGCGACGGCTATTTCCGCTGACGAACGCTATGCGGTAACCTGTGAGAGAAACTCTATCGCCTGGTGGCGTATCGAAGATGGTACTTTATTAAGCGTCTGGAGCCTGCCTGCAATTTATAGCGTGACACTTTCGGCTGATGGCCAATATGCTTTGGTCGGACTGGAAGATAAGGCCATTTATCTGTCATTGGCGCAAGGAAAAACCCGTTTTGCATTCCCGCATGATGATGTCGTGACAACCTCGGTCTTATCGCTGAGCGGATTGTATGCCCTGACAGGTTCAAAAGATAAAACTGCAAAGCTCTGGTCATTAGAAGAAGGTGCTTTATTAAAAACCTGGCAACATTACAATGAACTTTCAACCGTAGCCATCAGCCCGAATGACAAATATGCATTTACCAATGCCGCCTTGGGAAAATCCAGGCTTTGGAAATTACCCTCAGGAAAACTGCATAAACAAATTGGCCCGGAACGGCAAACTATCCTATCTGCCACGTTCACAAAAAATGACAATTATCTTTTAACCGGCCTGGTCGCCTCGCGTATAGATCTGTGGACAGTCAAAACAGGCAAACTCAAAAAATATTGGCGCACAAAAAAGAATGAAAACTGGCGCCCGGCTGCAGCCAGTGTATTAGCGCTCAACTTTAACTATAATGATAAAAAGTTCTACAGCATAAGCAGCAATGGTTTTTTGCAACGCTGGCGTCGGCGTTAGCCAGATAATGTGGTATTTTATCTTATTTACACATGACGTTGATTCAGTCTTTGTTCAGTCAGTTTCTTGATAATACAACCATGAGGATTGGCATTTATTCAAAATTTAGATTGAGTTTTTGATCAAAATAGCCTATCCTTTCGCAGGTTTGTTTTTATTGTAGTTATACCATTCCTTGTAACAACAAAAGAGAGCGTAAAATGAAAAAATTAGAAAACATCAGCCCTCGGGCGCCCCTCTCAGTGGAGGGGAGACAACACGGTCAAC
>CAYUAE010000047.1:0-13812 GCA_964442675.1 uncultured Methylomarinum sp. | reverse complement strand
GTTTAAAGACTCTAAAGGCTAAATAGCCGTTATTCACGAGTCATTTAGTATAGAATAAAGGTAATTTATCCATTTTAAACAAAATTGAACTTATCCTCCCGAACAGAGGACAAATGAGATTGAGTATTATTGCTACTAAAGAGGTTTAGGCATGAAATCACACATCACAAGGATTTTTGTATTGACAGTGATTGTCGTTGTTGCGGTTGCCATGTTCAATCGAACATCGCCATCCTATGAAAGAAATTACGCCCTCTCCTACTCTGACTTTATCGAAGACGTCCGGAGCGGAGCCATTTCCGAAGTCACCATCGATGGTGAAGAAATCAAAGGTCGTCGCACCAATGGCGAACGCTTTACCACCTACAACCCGGATGACGCCCATATGATTGACGACTTGTTGGCCAACGGGGTCAAAATAAAAGTCGCCAAACCACAACGGCCCTCCGCCCTGATGCAATTTTTCATGTCCTGGGGCCCTATGCTGCTGTTGATTGCGGTTTGGATTTACTTTATGCGTCGTCAACAAGCCGGAAATGGCGGTGGCCAAATGGGTTTTGGCAAAAGTCGCGCTAAATTGATGGAAGAAGACCAGATCAAAGTGGGCTTTAAAGATGTCGCTGGCGTCGAAGAAGCTAAAGAAGATGTCGCCGAAATGGTTGATTTTCTGAAAGACCCGGCTAAATATGAAAAATTGGGCGGCAAAATTCCCCGCGGCGTACTTATGGTCGGTCCGCCCGGAACCGGTAAAACCCTGCTTGCCCGCGCCATTGCCGGTGAAGCTCAGGTGCCTTTCTTCTCGATTTCAGGCTCTGATTTTGTTGAAATGTTTGTCGGTGTCGGCGCCTCTCGTGTCCGCGACATGTTTGAACAGGCCAAAAAACGCGCGCCATGCATCATCTTTATTGATGAAATCGATGCTGTCGGTCGCCATCGTGGCTCTGGCATGGGCGGTGGCAACGATGAACGCGAACAAACCTTAAACCAGTTATTGGTCGAAATGGATGGTTTCAGCGGCAATGAAGGCATTATCGTCATTGCGGCGACCAACCGTGCCGATGTATTGGATAAGGCCTTGCTCAGACCGGGACGTTTTGACCGTCAGATTACTGTTAACCTGCCGGATATCAAAGGCCGGGAGCAAATTCTTAAAGTGCACGCCAAAAAAATCCCATTGGCAGAAGATGTCAATCTGAGAGACCTGGCGCGCGGAACGCCGGGATTCTCAGGCGCTGAACTTGCCAACCTGTTAAATGAAGGCGCGTTATTTGCGGCACGCGCTAATAAACGCATCGTATCCATGGAAGACCTGGATAAAGCGCGCGACAAGTTACTGATGGGGCCTGAAAAACGCAGTATGGTCATGCGCAAGGAAGATTTATTGATGACGGCCTATCATGAAGCGGGACATACCATTGTCGGACAGTTAATGCCCGAACATGACCCGGTTTACAAAGTCAGCATCATGCCGCGTGGCGGTGCTTTAGGAATTACCATGTTCTTACCGGAACAAGATCAATATAGCGCCAGTAAAGACAAACTGGAAAGCCAGATTGCCAGTCTGTTTGGCGGCCGGATAGCCGAAGCGCTGATTTATGGCAAAAATAAAATCACCACGGGTGCTTCCAACGATATTGAACGCGCTACCCAGATTGCACGTAACATGGTGACAAAATGGGGGCTTTCGGACAATCTGGGACCAATGGATTATGGCGAAAGTGAAGGCTTAGGCTATATGGGCCCGCAAGCCAAACCCATGTCAGAAAAAATGGCACAAATGATCGACGACGAAATTCGTAACCTGATTGATCGCAACTACAAACGCGCCGAAGATATCCTGAAACAGCATATCGATATTCTGCATAATATGGCGCAAGCGTTGATGGATTGGGAGACGATCGATAAACATCAAATCGCCAAATTGATGAAAGGGGAAAAAATCGATCCGCCCAAGCCAGACTCAGAGCCGCCGGCATCGACCGATGGTAATACTGAAGAAGTCAGCCCTGAAAAAACGGATAACAGCCTTCCCAAACAAGGGCCGTTAGCAACTTAAAACCCCACGCACAAAAAAGCCCGGATTATCCGGGCTTTTTTGTGCTTGACTACATTTTTCGTGCGTACGTGTCTTGTCAATGCAGCCAATCAAATCTACTCATTTACTTCACTGATGTTACGCGGTTCGTATTTTTGACCCTAAATATTCACGCTCATCACAACTCAGTAACTCCACTTGGAATCTTCGCCCAGCGCAGGCGAGAAGGAAAGGCGGCTATGCCATCCATGAGTGTTTTCTGATCCGTAGGGGCACAGATGACACCCCTACATGGTTTAGGGTTAACTCAGCCGTAAAGCCATCATACAAGTTACGTCTGCGTAACATCAATTACTTCAGACAACTTTATCCAACGTAAGCGGTTCGCGTTAGTCACGACGGTCACCGATGACATCGCCATCGCCGCCCCCGCAATCATCGGACTCAATAAAATACCAAAAACAGGATACAACACGCCCGCTGCGACTGGAATACCGATGCTGTTATAAATAAACGCGCCGAACAGGTTTTGCTTGATATTTAAAACTGTTGCTTTCGATAAGGCGATGGCATCGAGCACTTTAAGCAAAGAACCCTGCATAATCACAATATCGGCACTTTCTATCGCAACATCAGTACCTGTACCGATGGCAAAGCCGACATTTGCCTGAGCCAGGGCCGGTGCATCATTGATACCATCACCGACCATGCCAACGATTTCGCCTTGATCCTGTAGTTCTTTCACGACTTTCGCCTTATCTTCTGGCAATACCTGTGCCCGCACTTCAGAAATCCCGGCCTGTTTGGCAATGGCTTTTGCCGTCACTTCATTATCGCCTGTCACCATCAACACGCGAATACCTTGCCTTTGCAATCGCTTAATCGCTTCGGCAGAATCTTTTTTAATCGGGTCAGATACCGCAATAATACCGGCAATTTTGCCGTCAACAGCCAACAGCATGGCTGTTTGGCCTTGTTCAGACAATCCATCCATTTTTTTCTTTTGTGTTGCCGTCAGTTTAATCCCCCGGCTTTCCATCAAAGCCTCATTGCCAAAGCACATCTGCTGCTGCTCACTTTCGGCACAGATACCATGTCCTGCAATAGCTTCAAACCTGCTCACCTTAGTCAGCGCCAGCGATTTTTCTTTGGCTGCCGCCAAAATCGCGGCGGCTAAAGGATGTTCTGAGCCGGCCTCAAGACTGGCTGCGCATCGTAATACATCATCTTTTTTGAAACCACTGAAGGCTTCAATTGCAGTCACACTTGGCTTACCCTCGGTCACCGTACCGGTTTTATCCAAAATAATGCTGCTTATTTTCCCGGCAACCTGCAAGGCTTCGCCATTGCGAATTAAAATACCCATTTGTGCCGCACGACCAACGGCCACCATGACAGAAATTGGCGTTGCCAACCCTAATGCGCACGGGCAGGCGATTACCAGAACTGTCATCGACGTGACAAAGGCGTAGCCTAATGAAGGCTCTGGTCCAAAAATCAGCCAGACAAAAAAGGTGAATACAGAAATAGCGACTACGGCCGGCACAAAAATGGCCGAGATTTTATCGGCCAGCCGGGCAAGTGCCGGTTTAGTGCTTTGCGCCTGACGGACACTTTCAATGATTTGCGCCAGCGCGGTATCCCGGCCGATTCGGGTCGCTTTGAATAAAAAGCTGCCTTTGATATTCATCGTTCCGGCGACGACTTCTGAGCCCACGGTCTTCTCGACCGGCATGGATTCCCCCGTCAGCATGGATTCATCCACAGTGGAGTGGCCTTCAATCACCTCACCATCTACCGGAATTTTTTCCCCGGGCCGAACGCGGATGGTTTCACCCAAACCAACATCTTCGATCGGCACATCCATTTCCTGACCGTCTCGTATCACACGTGCGGTACGAGGCTGCAAGCCAATCAATTCACGAATTGCAGCGGATGTCTTGCCCCGGGCGCGGGTCTCCAGCGCACTGCCGAAATTGATAAAGGCCAGAATAATCACCGAGGCTTCAAAATAGGCATGCGGCGACAAAGACGGCATTTTATCGGCAAAATCAATTAAGATAGTCGAGTAAAACCAGGCAGCTCCGGTTCCCAAAGCAATCAGGGTATCCATATTGGCCTGCCCTAATTTAAACGACTTGATCGCCCCTTGAAAAAAATGCCCGCCGGAATAATATAAAATTCCCAACGTTATCAATGACACATAGGGCCAAAAAACCTGGCCGGCTTCGCTGTCTATTTCGGGCAGCCAGCCTAAATGCCCGGCAATCATCAATGGAAAACCAAACGCTGCGGCGACAATCGCTTTTTTTATCAGCTTTTGATAGCGTGCCATTTCCTGCCGCTCTTCTTCAGCGGGGTCTTCCAGGCCTTCCATCACCGCAGCATCATATCCTGCTTCCTGCACAGCCTGTTTCAGTTGTTCAGGATCGACATTGCCCTGCACCGTTGCCGTATGATTGGCAAAGTTAACGTTGACCGATTCAACACCTGGTACTTGTTTTAATGCGCCTTCCACAGCCCCTACACAACCAGCGCAACTCATCCCTAAAATAGAGAGTCGAATTTCAGGTGTTGAATCTGTCTGTATTTCATTATTCATATCGTCTACCACTGTCGTTGTGCCATCGGACGAGTATTAACCCGAATTTAGTTCTGTTCTTATGGGGTAATGGATACTGTAAATCACTGAAGACAATGTTTAGTCGTACCCATCCTGCAAAACAACATACATCCTGTCATCTTGTGTTATGTATCAGTCGTTAACGACATAGCCGGCATCGGTAATAGCTTGCTTAATAGCCGCCAGATCAATTTTTGACGCGTCAAAGCTGACTTCAACCGAATCGGCTTTATGATCTGCCTTTATCTCAGTAATACCCTCTAATTCCGATAATTTCTGTTTCACATTATTTTCGCAACCACCGCATTTCATGCCCGTTACCTTTAAAACTACTGTTTCAGTCATTTTTCTCTCCTCTTGATTTTTTCTACTAGAATAAATAGTGCAAGTCATCATAATATGATGGCAAGCATCATTGTTGCAACAAATATGATAACTATAATCAAAACGAACTATGCAAGAAATTCTGATCGGACGCCAGCAAATCCTTGACCATAATCTGGATATTTTTGCCTATGAAATTCTGTTTCGAGGGCGTAATTTTGATATATCCAACCCTGATGATGCACATTTAGCAACGAACCAGGTTATTTCCGATACTTTGCTTGAAATCGGTTTAAATAATCTTGTCGGTAGTGCAAAAGCCTTTGTTAATTTTACCGAACAAAACCTGCTCGACAAAACCCCCTTACACTTGCCTAAAGATCGTGTCGTTATCGAAGTTTTAGAAGGCATCAATATAACCCCCGAACTGGTTGCAACATTAAAGGACTTTTCAAATCAAGGCTATACGCTGGCACTGGATGATTTTGTTTTAACCCCGGAATGGCGCCCTTTATTGGAATTTGCTGACATCATAAAGCTTGACATCATGCAAATGCCGATGGAAGAAACGCTGGCTTTAATTGAACAACTCAAACCTTACCAGCTGACCTTACTGGCCGAAAAAGTTGAAACGCATGAAGAATTTCAAATTCTACAGCAAGCAGGCTGCAGCCTTTTTCAAGGATTCTTCTTCAAAAAACCGGAAACAATTCAGGGCAAGCGAAAAGAAGTCAATCAAACCGGCGTGATGAATCTATTGTCTAAAGTCAATCAACCTGATGTATCTTTTAACGAAATCAGTCATATTATCAATCATTGCCCCAGCCTGGCCTATAAACTTCTGCATTATATAAACTCCTCCTTTTTCGCAGTACCGCGCCGCGTAGAATCGATTTCGCATGCCGTATCACTATTAGGCCTGAACCAATTAAAGCAATGGATCAATATTTTGACGTTATCGTCTATGTCTGAAAAACCGCTCGTTGTTATTCAAAGCCTGATGGTTCGCGCCAAAATATGTGAATTATTGGCACCCCATTTTTCCGAAAAACCCGAAACCTTGTTTATGATTGGTATGTTCTCCGGCTTAGATAGCTTAATGGATGCCCCACTCGATGAAATCATAGCTCAACTCCCTCTGGAGAAGAGCATCAGCGATGCCATCTTGCATCACTCCGGGACAGCCGGCCAGGTGTTGGCGCTTGTTTTGGATTATGAAAAATGGGAAAATTCGCTTACTGAGGTACAATCATCTCTACCACCCAACATGAGCCAACTTTATCTGCAAAGTATTGAGTGGACCAACCAACTTCTTAGCAACGCAAACTAATCCATGAAAAACACCTTATCATTATTTTCCTTTTTGTTTTTTCTACTCTTTTCCGGTCTGTTATGGGCCGCTGATCTCAACAATCTCTCTGTCGAAGAGGTCGAAGCCCTGCAAAAACAAGGCGATGTCTTGATTATTGATGTCCGCACCCCCGAAGAATGGAAGCAAACCGGCATTATCCCCGGCAGTGTTCCATTGCAATTTTTTGATAAAGACGGCAATGCCCTGACACAAACCTGGCTCACTCAATTTGACCAATTACGAAAATCACCCGACCAGCCGGTCATTCTGGTTTGTCGTTCCGGTCATCGCAGTGGCCTGGTCGGTAACTTCCTGACTAAAAAATTAGGTTTGGAACATATCAATCATTTATCGACAGGACTCAAATCCTGGCTGAAAGCAGGCAAACCGGTCAAACCCGCCTGCCAGGCCAACACGCCGTGTTAATACAGCTCCATTTTCATACTAAACATTCACCCTAAATTTATATGTCAGCGACCTTTTACACGTGAATATAACTCAACAAAGAAAAATGGATGCTGTACGAACATGACGGCAAAATCATTTACCCATCAAACCATCGCTCTGGCCGGTATTGCGCAAGCCTGCGCGTTGGTCGAGCAATTAGCCTCAACCGGAAAAGCCGATACAAAGGCCATGCAAGCCAGCATTGGCAGCATTATGCAGACCCAGCCTGACAGCGTGCTATCAGTTTATGGCGGCAACCTTGAAGGGTTAAAAACAGGCTTGACGTTTTTGGAAAAGCATCTGGCTAAAAAGCAGATCCTGCATCCTCAGCAAGCCCGTTATGCAGCCTCGTTAGTCTACCTGGAGCGGCAATTATCCAATCGCCCGCAAATGCTGAAAACTGTAGCCGAAGGCGTACAAAAAGCGCAATCCCAGGCCGATTATTTTGATCTGCTACACGATAATGTCCTGGCCAGTCTCGCCGATTTATACCACAGAACCATCAGCACCATTCCGCCTAAAATCATGGTTGATGGCAAACCGGAATATCTGTCAAACCAGGCCATCGTCAATCGTATCCGCGCCTTATTATTAGCCGGCATCCGCTCGGCCATGTTATGGCATCAATGTGGCGGCGCACGCTGGAAATTCTTGCTGCTGCGTCAGAAATACCGCGATGAACTTCGATTTCTGCAATCTCAACTTTAAGTCTGTCAAATGATGACAGCGCTGATTGAAGCCAAAAACCTGTCCCGATTTTATGGCCGTCAATGTGCCGTTGACGATGTCAGCTTCAACCTTAATAAAGGCGAAATACTCGGCTTTCTAGGCAAAAATGGTGCGGGCAAGACGACAACGATGCAGATGCTTTGCGGCTGCCTGGCACCGAGCACCGGTCAGATTTTAATCAACGGTATTGATCTTCTCGACCAGCCCAAACAGGCCAAATCGGCATTAGGCTATTTACCGGACACGCCACCACTCTACAAAGATCTCAGTGTCCATGAGTTCTTGCACTATTGCGCCCGACTGCATCGCGTTCCTCGGCAACGATGCGCAAAAGCCGTACATAAGGCCGAGCAACGCTGTGGACTTGAATCCGTGCGTCATCGGCTGATCAATCAATTATCAAAAGGCTTTCAACAACGGGTTGGCATTGCCCAGTCCATTCTACATGAGCCCGATGTGATCATACTCGATGAACCCACCGTCGGCCTGGATCCGATCCAAATTCAGGAAATTCGCCAACTGATCAAACACTTAGGCGAAGAACACGGCATTATCCTGTCCACCCATATTTTATCGGAAGTGCAACAATCCTGTAGCCATGTCCAAATCATCGACCAAGGCCGGCTGATCCTGAAAGAATCCATTGCCGGCCTGAATCGACTGATGAACACGGAACGTATCAAACTCCGCACACGACAACCGGTCGATATCGACACCATCAAAGCACTCGATGGTATTACCGCAATAGACGTCCAATCACCTCATGACTATATTGTCCATTTCCACGCGAAGACCGCCGTGACAGACAGGCTGGCGGCCTGTGTACTGGAGAACCAGTGGGGACTTGAAGCCATCGCCCCACTCAAAAAATCCATGGAAGATATTTTTATCAGCCTGACCACGCAGACACACGCATGATATTCACAATTGCACGCCGGGAATTTCAATCACTGTTCCTGTCACCGCTGGCCTGGTCGGTGCTGGCGGTCATTCAATTTATTCTGGCCTATCTGTTTCTGACTCAAATCGAAACCTTTATTGCCTTTCAATCGCGGCTGGCTCAAATCAGCCATGCTCCCGGCATTACCGATATTATCGTCGCCCCCCTGTTCAGCAACGCCGCCGTTATTCTACTGCTGGTCACCCCCTTACTGACCATGCGCACACTATCAGAAGAACGACGCAACAAAACGCTGACACTGCTGCTTTCTGCCCCGATTTCGACCACCGATATCGTGCTGGGCAAATATCTGTCGATTATCGGCTTGCTGACCTGCATTGTCGCCATGACCGGTTTAATGTCACTCGCCCTGCTCTTTGGCGGCGAGCTGGATTTTGGCAAATGGTTTTGCAATCTACTTGGCCTGCTGCTATTAACCGCGGCATTCGCCGCATTAGGTCTCTACCTGTCCAGTCTTGCCAGTCATCCGACCATCGCCGCTATTGGCAGCTTTGGCTTACTGTTGCTGCTCTGGATTATTGACTGGAAAGCCGGTTTAAAAAACCAGAGCAGTGATGTCCTGGAATACATTTCCATGCTGCGTCACTTCCAGAACCTGCAAAGCGGTCTGCTGGACAGTCAGGACGTACTGTATTTTGTACTGTTTTGCGCGACCTTTCTGATTCTCAGTATTTTTCGTCTGGAATACGAGCGCCTGCAAAAATGAAAATCACCCCGCATATTCATCGAAAACTGTGGTTGAATGCCATTTTAAAAACCCTTGCCTTGCTGTCACTGCTGATTGCAGCCGCCTGGCTCAGCACCCGCTATTCAGCACAAACCGATTTAACCGCCCATCACAACAATACCCTGTCGCCAGTTTCCATTAAAGTCTTACAAAAACTATCGGCACCGATACAGATTCACGTCCTGATTTCTGACCCCACCCTGCGTCAACAAATTGCCGATTTACTGGCGCGGTATCAACGCATAAAACCATCGATCAGCATTGACTACAGCGACCCGAAAGCGCACCCCGAATTAAGCAAAAAATATCATCTCAGCGCTGTCGGCGCAGTCGTGGTTGAATACCGGGGAAAACATGAAAAAATAACCTACCTGGATGAAAACAGCCTGACCAATACCCTGCTGCAATTAGCAAACAGTCAGGACATCTGGCTGAGTTTTTTAACAGGTCACGGCGAACGCTCACTCGAAGGACAGGCCAATTTTGACTTAGGTCTGTTTGGCACAGAATTACAAAAACGCGGCATTCATCCGCAATCGCTTAACCTCGCCAAAACCGGAGCAATTCCAGACAATTCATCACTACTGGTTCTGACAGAACCTGGTGTTGCGCTGTTACCCGCTGAAATGCAGCAAATAACACGCTATCTGGAACACGGCGGCAATCTGCTGCTGCTCACCGACCCGGAACGCAATGCCCTGCGCCCGTTGCTACACGACTTAGGGCTTAAAAAACCAGCTGGGCAACTCATCAGCCCGCAATCATCACTTTATGGCGTGGACAACCCGGACTTTATCCTGATCAGCCAATACCCACCTCATCCTGTAACCATAGCCTTTAAGGACATGACGATATTCCCAGGCGTCGCCGTGTTACAAAACACTGAAAACAGCGAATTTAATCTGCGCACACTGCTGCAAAGTGACACACAAGCCTGGCTCGAAAGCGATCCTGCAACAGCCGACAGTCAATTTGACGCCGACAGCCAGGAGCAGATGGGGCCACTGGATTTTGCCTACAGCCTGACCCGGACACTCAAAACAGGTCAACAGCAACGCATTATTGTTATCGGTGATGCCGACTTTCTCTCCAATGCTTACCTGAACAACGTCGGTAATCTGGAACTTGGCCTGCGCATGATTCAATGGCTGACCCATAATGATCAATTCATTGATATTCCAGCGCGTGACAGCGTCGGCAAAACCTTGCACTTCAATGACCTGACACTGGGCTTGCTCAGCACCTTTTTCCTGATCCTGCTGCCGCTCATCTTTCTGGCATCCGGTTTTTATATCTGGCGAAAACGCAAACAAAATTAATGCCCGAACTTCCCGAAGTCGAAACCACCTGCCGCGGTATCAAGCCGCATCTTGTCGATAAAACCATTCAGCAGGTCATTGTCCGGCAAACACAATTACGCTGGCCGGTGCCTGAAAGCCTGCATCAGAAACTTCAAGGACAACGTATCCGAGCTGTTTTCAGACGTGCAAAATATTTATTACTGGACGTCAGCAACGGCTGCGTTATTCTGCATCTTGGCATGTCTGGAAATTTGAGAATTATTGCCGCCAACACAGCCGCCGCAAAACACGACCATATTGATTTTGTCCTGACCGATGGTAACGCCCTCAGGCTGAATGACCCACGCAAATTTGGCGCCGTTTTGTGGACCGAACACGCTATCGATAAGCATCCATTATTCAAGAATTTAGGGCCGGAGCCTTTGTCCTCCCAATTCAACGGCAGCCTGCTTTATCAAAAAGCCAAAAACCGTAAAATCGCCGTCAAAAATTTTATTATGGATAGTCATATTGTCGTTGGCGTCGGTAATATTTACGCCAGCGAAGCCCTTTTTATGGCCGGCATCCACCCAAACCGCCAAGCCGGCAAAATATCCCTCAAACGTTACCAGAAATTAGCTGAAGCCATTAAAACCGTATTACAACACGCGATCGACCAGGGTGGCACAACGCTAAAGGACTTTGTCAACGCCCAGGGAAAGCCCGGCTATTTCCAGCAATCCCTGGCTGTTTATGGCCGAAAAGAACAGCCCTGCCTGCAATGTGGACAACCTATTCAACAGATTAAAATTGCCCAGCGCAGCAGTTTTTTTTGCAGGCAATGCCAAAAATAAACGGCGATTTAAAGGTGCAGCTCGTCATAAACGCAAGGAATTACCACAGTGACTTAAACGATCACAGAAATACTGGACCATTACACTATGAGATTTGAATCACTAACGAGAACACCCCATGAGTACTGCTAAACAAATAAACACAGCTGAACAGGAATTTTTGAAAGCACTTGACGACAAGCTCTGGAAAGCGGCCGACAAACTGCGCAATAACCTGGACGCAGCCAACTACAAGCACGTTGTATTGGGTCTGATTTTTCTGAAATATGTCTCCGATGCCTTTGAAGAGCGGCAGGCCGAACTGCGCCACTTGTTCACCGAAGATGACCGCGACGACAACATCTACTACATGCCGCGTGAAGACTACGACAGCGATGAGGAGTACGAGGAAGCCGTCAATGCCGAACTGGAACTGCACGAATATTACCAGGAAAAAAACATATTCTGGGTGCCGCCTCGCTCCCGCTGGAACACCTTAAAACAGGCGGCTGCCCTGCCCATCGGTTCCATAATTTGGCAAAATGACAAGGGCGAAGATGTCAAACTGCGCTCGATTTCATGGCTTATCGACCAGGCGCTGGAAGCCATCGAAACCTACAAAATCGACGGCAAACTCGCCAACCCCAAGCTCAAGGGCGTGCTGCCCCGTGTCAGCCAGTATCAGGTCGAAAACCACAACCTCTCCGAACTGATCAACAAATTCTCCGACACCCGCTTCAGCAGCCCGGAATACAATGGCCAAAAACTGGATTTGCACAGCAAGGATATTCTTGGCCATGTCTACGAATACTTCCTTGGCCAGTTCGCCCTGGCCGAAGGCAAACAAGGCGGCCAGTATTACACGCCCAAAAGCATCGTCACCCTGATAGTCGAAATGCTCGAACCCTACAAGGGCCGCGTCTATGACCCGGCCATGGGAGCCGGCGGCTTCTTTGTCTCCAACGACAAATTCATCGAAGCCCATGCCGCCGAAAAACATTACGATGCCAACGAACAGAAAAAACACATCTCCGTCTACGGGCAGGAGAGCAACCCGACGACATGGAAACTGGCCGCGATGAACATGGCCATCCGGGGCATCGACTTTAACTTTGGCAAGAAGAACGCCGACAGCTTTCTGGACGACCAACACCCGGATCTTCGTGCCGATTACGTCATGGCCAATCCGCCCTTCAACATCAAGGACTGGTGGCATGCCAAGCTGGAAAATGATGTGCGCTGGAAATACGGCACCCCGCCCAAAAACAACGCCAACTTTGCCTGGATACAGCACATGCTGCACCACCTCAACGACCACGGCTCCATGGCACTACTGCTCGCCAACGGCTCCATGAGCTCCAACACCAATAATGAAGGTGAAATCCGCAAAGCCCTGATCGAAGCCGACCTGGTCGAGTGCATGGTGGCCCTGCCCGGACAGCTGTTCACCAATACCCAGATACCCGCCTGCATCTGGTTTTTGACCAAGGACAAACGTGCACAACCTCCCTCTTCCCTCGGGAGAGGGGTTGGGGGAGAGGGGAAAACCGACCGCCGTGGCAAGACCCTGTTCATCGATGCCCGCAATCTGGGCTACATGAAAGACCGGGTATTGCGGGACTTTACTGAAGCAGACATCGCCAAAATCGCCGACACCTTCCACGCCTGGCAGCAGGGTAACTGGTGCGACGAGAAAGGCGACGCACAAGGAAGTGCGAGTGTCGCGGGAGGCAGGAAGCCGGGAGCGACCTTTTGTGATGTACCCGGCTTCTGCAAATCCGTAACTATAGAAGAAATAAAAAAACATGACTATGTATTGACCCCGGGACGCTATGTGGGCGCAGCGGATCAGGAGGAAGACAGCGAGCCCTTTGCTGAGAAGATGGCGCGGTTGACCAAACAGTTAAAGATGCAGTTTGAGGAATCGGATAGGCTGGAAGGCGAGGTCAGGAAGAATCTGGCGGGGTTGGGCTATGAGATTTGAAACTGTATTATTAGAAAACTCTGACATTCAGTTGATAGACGGAGACAGAGGAAAAAATTACCCAAAACAAGCAGACTTTAATCAGAATGGACACTGTCTCTTTCTTTCAGCAAAGAATGTAACATCAACTGGCTTCGACTTTTCTCAAACATCATTTATAAATTCCGATAAAGATAAATTATTAAGAGCTGGAAAACTTCAACGCGAGGATATTGTGACGGCTAATGCAAAGCCTGCTTGAGTGCCTGCAAAAACGCGGCATTTTCCTCCGCCGTGCCCACGGTGACGCGCAGACACTGAGCCAGCGGCCCGCTCTCCGCACCCATATTTTTGATCAGCACGCCCCGCGCCTTCAGCGCGGCAAACACGCTAGCGGCCTGCGGTACCCGAAACAGGATGAAATTGGCCCGGCTGGGGAAGGGTTCGACACCGGCCAGCCCCTGCAATTCCGCCATCAGGGTTTCCCGGTCGGCGCAGATCTGCTGCGTTTGTGTGTCCAGCACCTGCCGGTGAGTGAG
>CAYUAE010000046.1:0-13881 GCA_964442675.1 uncultured Methylomarinum sp. | reverse complement strand
CCTTGTGAACTGCATCAAGCATGAGAAACATAATCTGATGTCATTCCATTACCTAATGTCGACTGGAAGGTGTT
Source organism: uncultured Methylomarinum sp. (assembly GCA_964442675.1). Lineage (GTDB taxonomy): Bacteria > Pseudomonadota > Gammaproteobacteria > Methylococcales > Methylomonadaceae > Methylomarinum. The sequence goes on along the minus strand of CAYUAE010000046.1, from coordinate 13,807 downwards.
TTGAGCAAGCGTCACTGGCTATGTCTGTAACCAGTTCTCCACTTTTAGTCCTGGAACCCGTGAGAATTCCCCGGCATTGGCGGTCACAACTGTCAGGTCGCTGGCGAGAGCATGTGCAGCAATCAGTAGATCATTTGGCCCGATGGGTGTTCCTTGGCGTGTGAGGTGATGGCGTATTGCCGCGTACTGGCGGTCAGCCGGTGTTTCCAGCGGCAGGATTTCCAGTGCGGAGAGAATCAGGTCGATGCGTTCTGCCAGTTTCGTTGAGTGTGACTTGATCGCGCCGTAGCGGAGTTCTGCGGCAACAATGACGCTGGTGCAGACGGTATCCTCACCTGCCTGGGCAATCCGTGCCGCTACCATGCCTTGCGGATTGCGAATCAGATCAGACAGGATGTTGGTATCCAGTAAATACGCAAGCGATGTACTCACAGCCGTATGTCATCCAGTGGAGGCAGGTCATCATCGATATCGGGGAAGGGTTCCGTTAAGGGCTCCAGAGAGGCCAGCAGCTCCAGGAGTCTGCCTTTACGGATCGGCTCCACGATCAATCGGTCCCCCTCTTTGTGGATGAGCGCTTCCTCACCCTCCAGCTCGAACTCGCGAGGGATGCGTAGTGCCTGGTTGCGTCCGTTGCGAAAGAGGCGTACATGGCGTTCAGGGGTTGACATTCGGGTATCCTCTTGTTTATATAACATATGCTATAGCATATGCCAAGAGATTCACTATGTCAATCTGGCTGGTTATTGTGCAGCGTGACAGTGTTCACTTGTCATTTTCGCTATAATGCGAGGCATTACGAAGTGCTGGGTTATTCAAAATAAAATGGAAATAACAACAGAAGATGAAGCCTTTATGCGCCATGCCATACGATTGGCGCAGCGGGCAGAAGCGGAAGGGGAGGTGCCGGTTGGGGCAGTAGTTGTCGCTGATAATCAGTGTCTGGCTGAAGGCTGGAACAGTCCCATTTCGCTGCATGATGCCACCAGTCATGCCGAGATCATGGCGATTCGAAAGGCCGGGGTGCAGTTGGAAAATTATCGCCTGGTGAATGCAACCTTATATGTGACGCTGGAACCTTGTGTGATGTGCATGGGTGCAATTATTCATGCACGGATTCAACGGCTGGTATTTGGCGCTTTTGACCCTAAACGCGGCGCGGTATGTCATGCCTTGCAGCTAGCCGATGCGCCTTTTTTAAATCATAAGGTTGTTTGGCAGGGCGGGGTCTTGCAAGAGGCCTGCAGTGAATTGTTGACAGATTTTTTTAAATCTAAACGGCGGCAGAAAACGCAATCATAAAACAGGGCTTGTTACGTCAAGTGCCTTGTTCGGGGGCGCTTCAATTTCTTTTTCTTTTTCAATCATGACGTTTTTCTGAATTTGATCGTCCTTGGTCAACCAGATGAGTAAGTGATAATAACTGCGGATATTTTCGACATAACGCACCGGTTCTCTCCCTCGCGCATAACCATGTCTGGTTTTTTTGTACCACTTGGGTTTGCTGAGTAAGGGAAGTATTTTTTTGACATCAAGCCATTTGTCCGGATTCTTGCCCATTTTTTGGGTCAAAATTCTGGCGTCTTCTAAATGACCAAAACCGATATTATATGATGCCAGTGCAAACCAGATCCGGTCGGGTTCAGGAATTCGGCTGGGGATTTTTTGTAAGCGTTGTTTAAAGTAGCGGGCGCCGCCGTCAATACTTTGAGCCGGATCGAGCCGGTTTTTTATTCCCAGTTGTCTGGCCGTGGCCTGGGTCAGCATCATCAGTCCCTTGACCCCGGTGGGTGAGACAGCTTTCGGATTCCAGTGTGACTCCTGATAACTGATTGCAGCCAAAAAGCGCCAATCCAGCTGATATTTTTTTGCAGTAGCCTTAAAAAGTGCTTCGTATTTTGGCAAGCGTTCTTTTACATGCTTACGAAAGGTGCAATTACCCACATAATTCAGGTTGTTGATATGGCCATAATGTTTTTCCAACAAGGCTTTTAATGTACCATCCTGTTTGATTTTCTGAAAAAAACGTACGACTTCCTGGTATAAGCTGTCATCATCAGATCGTGGCAAGGCCCAGGCCAAATGTTGAGGATCAGGTAAATTAAATGCGATATTGAGTTTTGGATAATAGCTGCGGATAATCGCGGCTTGATGAGAATCGGCAATGGTGAAATCGATCAGACCGACATTGACTAAATACAATAAACCATCGCTGTCCAGTTCGCTGTTTTCTATCCACTCGAGATCGGGATATTTTTGTTTGAGTTTTGTTAAGGTTGCAATATGGCTGGCACCCTTGACGACTTCGAGAATGCCTTGGCTGAGGTCGGCAACGGTTTTTGGGCGTTTGTAACGGTAAACGACTTGTTCGGTAATGGTTTGATAGGGCGGGGCGAAACGCATTTTTTGTTTGCGTTCATCGGTGACGGTCAAACCAGCCGCCGCAATATCGGCTTTGTCTGCCGCAATATCCTGCAAGATGGCGTCAAAACTGTCTGGAAAGATAAATTCTACCTTGACCTTCAATTGTTTGGCGAACAGCTGAACCAGATCATACTCCAGTCCGGTCAGGCCTTCGGGGCCTTCATAATAAGTTGTAGGATCCTGTCGGGTAAGGACTTTCAGTACCCCCGTAGAACGAATTTGTTCCAGTTTATTAAACCCCAAATGTTGGCTGGAATGATTTTCACAGGCAACCAGTGTCAATAAACCAAGGCCAATGATTAAAATTAAAAAGGCGTTGCGCTGAATATGTACGGCGGGCAAATGCTTACCTGAGTTTTTTGTAAGTGTTTATTAAGCCATTGGTCGAACAATCGTGACTGTTGATTTCGTCATCATTTTTCAGTTCCGGCAGAATGGCTTTTGCCAGTATCTTGCCTAATTCTACACCCATTTGGTCAAATGAATTTATGTGCCAGATCACACCCTGGACAAAAATTTTGTGTTCATAAAATGCGATTAAAGTACCCAGTGTTTTGGGTGTCAGTTTTTTAAATAAAAATGAATTAGAGGGTTTATTGCCAGGGAAAATTTTCGAATTGACCAGCACTTCATCTTTTCGTTCCTCTTCGCTGAGGTCGGCCAGGACTTCTTCGCGGGTTTTGCCCAGCATCAGTGCACGAGGTTGCGCTAAGAAATTTGAAATCAGAATGTCGTGATGTTCTGGTAGATGGTAATGGCTTTGAGCCGGTGCCAGAAAATCACATGGAATCAGCTTAGTGCCCTGGTGCATGAGTTGATAAAACGCGTGTTGACCATTAGTGCCCGGTTGTCCCCAGATGATGGGGCCAGTTTGGTAATCGACAATATGACCTTCCATATCGACACGTTTCCCATTGCTTTCCATATCGCCTTGTTGGAAATACTCGCTGAAGCGGCACAGGGATTGATCATAAGGCAAGATAGCATGGGATTCGGCTTCAAAAAAGTTGTTATACCAAATGCCAAGCAAGGCCATGATAACGGGAATATTTTCAGCATAAGGCGTATGGCGGAAATGCTGGTCAGCCTCGAAAGCACCTTCCAGTAATTGCTCAAAGCGGTCCATGCCGATATAGACGGCAATGGATAGGCCGACTGCTGACCATAGGGAATAGCGGCCGCCGACCCAGTCCCAGAACTGAAAGGTATTCACCGGGTCAATACCGAATTTGGCGACATTTTCCGGGTGGGTTGAAACAGCTACAAAATGTTTTTTGATCGCCTCGATATCGTTGATTGCCTCAAGAAACCAACGTTTGGCCGAGTTGGCGTTGGTCATGGTTTCCAAGGTATTGAACATTTTGGACGCGACGATAAAAAGGGTTGTTTCAGGATCAAGCTGGTTCAAGGTATTGACCAGGTGGGCCTGATCGACATTAGAAACAAAGTGAATGTCCAGGTCAGGCCGCGCATAGGGCTTTAAGGCGGTACAAACCATTTTGGGGCCTAAATCAGAGCCACCGATACCGATATTGACAACCGTTGTAATGGGTTTGCCGGTGATGCCGCGCCATTCGCCCGAACGCACTTTTTCGGAAAAAATGCGCATTTTTTCCAGTTCCTGATTGATTTTTGGCATTACATCTTCACCGTTTACATACACCGGCGTATTCGCCCGGTTGCGTAAAGCGGTGTGTAAGACAGCGCGTTTTTCGGTGATGTTGATGGTTTCACCGTTAAACATCTGTTCGGTTTTTTGTTTGAGGTCGGCCTGTTCGGTCAAGGCCAGTAACAGGCGCAGTGTTTCTTCATTAATTCGGTTTTTTGAAAAATCGAATAATATGTCATTAAAGGTGAGTGAAAATTTCTTGAAGCGGTCGGGGTCGGCCTGAAATGCCTCCTTCATGGAAAAGTTTTGTGCGAAATTATTGAAGTGTTGTTGTACCGCGTTCCATTCTGCAGAGCTGGTAAGTTTTGACATTGTTATCTTTTTTCTTGTTGAAGAGTTTCAAATTGTGCAGGCACACCCGAACTTAAAATCCAAGATATTATAAGTGACTGGCCAGTATTGCACCATAACCATAGGCTTATCATTGTTATTTTAGCCATTCGATGATGTGTTCTTCAGGATCATTGACGTCTGATTCCTTCATCGCATAGCTACGGATTGAAACACCGGCCTCGTGTACGGAATCCGGATTGCCGGATAGCAACGGATGCCAGTCGGGTAAAGGGTTGCCATCGGCCAGCAGGCGATATGCACAGGTGGTTGGCAGCCAGGTATATTCAGTGAAATCATGCTGTTTTAAATCCAGACATTCCGGTACCAGCGTGCAGCGTTCCGCGTAACGGGTGCAATGGCAGTTGTCCAGGTTGATCAAGTCGCAGACGATACTGGTGAAATAAATGTCGCCGCTGTCTTCATCTTCCAGTTTATGCAGGCAGCATTTGCCGCAATGGTCACATAATGATTCCCATTCTTCAGTTGTCATTTCGGACAGGCTTTTTTGTTCCCAGAATTTCATAATGCTATTTGTTCCATTAGATAACACAGACAATCCTGGCGGATAACGCGTTCGTCGAGTGTAAGCATAGACGGCATTGTCGCGCAGCGGGTAACCAGTTCGTTTTGATTAAGCTCAAAAAAACGGCTGCTGACATCTTTACCCGATTCATCAATGGCCAAAACGGGCAATTTTGGCAGGGATTTTACTCGACCAAAGCGTGTGCCAGGTTTTATTTCTGTAAAATTCAAGCGTTCCAGGTCTTTGTCCAGTATCAATTGATGGCTGTTTTCATCAAAACCGAAACTGATGCCATCAGCAATTTTGACCTGGGCGACGGTATGGTAAACCGCGATATCCCGGTGTGGGAGTGCGCGTTGGCTTAATTCGGATAAATGCAGACAACTGTTCAGGTAGTCGAATGCGTGGTCGGTGCCATGGTCTTGATCGGGCCGGCCACATTCAAGCGTTACTGCAGGGCATAGTTCGGCGAAACTGAGTGATTGAACACCTTTAGGATGGGTGAAATAAACAATGAGTCGGCCAAACAAAGCCGCTAATTGTAAAAATGAATTGTCGAGCTTATTGATGCAGGCGTAATGTGGATTCAAGCCGGTATTGTTGTGTATATCGATGCTGGCGAAGGGATTTTTGGCTTTCATTTTGTCGAAAATGCACTGCATTAAACGTGTTTCTTCGCAATCGGCCTGTTCGGTCCCTGGCCATACCCGGTTGTAATCCGGTTGATTGTCCAGTCGTCTCAGCTTAGCTTCCGCCGCCAGCGTGTTGCCAAAAAAAATCGACAGCGATCGGGGCAAAGGTTTGTGTTGATAATGCTTCAAGAGCCGTTGCAAGGCATAAAAGCCGGTCGGTTCATTGCCATGTAGCAAGATGGAGATAAACAACGGCTGGGTTTTTTCGCCCTTAAGGTGCAATAAGGTCGGTGCGCCCAAAATGTTGTGCAGCTGCTCGGGCGTTGCTGTCAACACTGCGGGCGGTAGTCGGTCGAGTTCCTGCAAAATGAGTGTCATGCGCTTAATACTCCCATTCACTGACGGGCAAGCCGGTTTTTTGCAGTTGTAAATAGTGTTGTGTCATTTGTTTGAAGTGTTTTCCATGTTTTTGTATATATTTCCGTTGCCATTGACTGCCGGTTTGTCGATTATTGACGCGTTGGCGGATAAGGTCCAGATAATCTTCGCTGTCTTTTCTGTCAATGTGCAATGCATCGAGTCCTTCCAGTGCGGCGTCGATAAAATGATGCTCCAGCCACCAATGGAGTCGGTGTTTTTGCCCATTTTTCCAGCCGATATGGGCATCCAGGCCAAAACGGGCGGCTTGGTAAAAATTATCTTTAGCCTGTGAAAAACTGATCGGTAAGCCATGGTCGATGATGTCATCGGTAAATTTTTTGCACAAGCCATAAAATAAGGCCATATTGGCGATGGCGTCAATCACTGTAGGCCCGGCTGCGGGTGTGCGGTGTTCGATACGGATATGTGGCATGCCGTCGTCAGATGAGCCAATCAGCGGCCGGTTCCAGCGCCAAATCGTGCCGTTATGCAATTTCAAATGGGCAAACTCTGCGATTTCGGTATCTTTGCATTCCGGCAATAACACGGGGAAGTGTGCATGATTTTCTGAAAAACATTCCATGATGGAGTGCTTGGCAAAATCAGTGCCGAAACTGACGCGTTTCAAAGGGCCACCGGCGACACCGGCGTAGCCGCCTGTCTCGATCGCTTGTTCAAACAAGGGGATGCGTGTTTCGCTCCACAAATCATGCCTAAAAAGGAAAGGTGCATTCGCGCAAGCGCCAACCATGATGGATGAGGCGATAATGGCGGCGTTATAGTAATGATGAGCCAGTTCAGCCGGCACCTGAATGTGTATCTGAAAAGATGTTGTCGCCGCCTCCATCATGACATCGCAATGATCAAGTTTTAAATGTTCGTGACCGATAATATCAAGATGAACCGGTTTACCACGCGAGCTTAGAATTTGTTCATTCAATGCCCGATAACGATTGCGATCCGACATATTGCGTAAGTTGAGTTCATCAGGCTGTAAAGTTGGCAGGGTGCCTATCATCAAGAGCTGCTTATCCAGTGTTCTGGCATGTAGAACAGCCTGATCCCAGGTGTGTTGAAACTGTCTATGCATTTGGCGTAATACATCGCCTTGCAGGGGCAGCGGTACACTGTTCAATTCCAGATTGAATTTGGCCAGCTCTTCACAGGCTAAAGGATTATTGAAGGATTGCAGGAATTGATCATTGACAGGGGCGGGCTGCATGGCGTTATCGACAATCCAGGCTTCAATTTCAAAACCGGCCGTCGGATGCTGGTTGGAAAAGGCCTTTTTCTGCAGCATAGTGTCCAGCAGAGCTGTTTCCTGCGTTAGTTTTTGTTGGAAGTGTAAAAAATCTTCCGGTTTGAAATGCACAGCTTCAATTTCCTGCCCCATGGGCCTATGCCTTTTCGTTTATCAACTGATGCGGTTGGCGGCTTGGATCAACGTGATCGGGTTTTCCAGCTTGCACGGTCATGATGCCGGTGGTTACGCCTTTTGCATTCAGTTGTTGTTTTAAAATATCCAGAAAATGGCTGATTTTATCTGCCGTTGCAGGGCGATCACTCCAGAAACGGGTATTGACAACCTGGCCGACACAGTTCAGGCGACAATAGACGGTGCCAAGCCCCGGTGGCGATACGGTAATATTGACGGCCCATTTTTGCATATCTTCCGAGGTTTTATCCTGTTCGGCCTGTTGTTCAATTTCCAGTCTTACTTTATCAGGCTTGCCTTGATTTAAAAAGGGCAGTTCCAATAACCAGACCTGTTTATTGCCTTCTTCTTTGGGTAAGGAGTTGATTTGATCCATGATTATTCGGGCTAAAACCTGGCTGGATTTTTGTTGCAGCTGTCGAAACAAATCCCGATCCTGCTCGGCCAAAGGCTGTGGTTTGTCCACCTCCAGGTGACGCGTGATTTGTTCGGACAGTTGTAATAACTTGAGTTTAAAGTCATTGTCGATGGCAGGCTGTGTCGAATGAGAGCCAAAGACTTTGCTTTCCAGATAAATTCCTGAGTCACGCAGCTGTTGTTTTAAAATGGCCGGGTTGCTCAGTTGTGCAGGTTTCGGTAACAGCAACAAGATTTGCCGGGCAATTTGCTTGAGTCGTTCGGGAACCGATTTTTGCTGTTCGATATGCTTTATCTGATGTGACAATTCCTGCAGCAAAACCGGCGCTGATTGCTGTCTGGGTAAATATTCACGAATGCTGTGTTGAATGCGTTGTGTATCGGTCTGTGGTGTTGCTTTAGGCGTTTTGAGGTATTGCAGAGGCTTAGGCCTTTTCGGATCGAATGTCAGCAAGATCTGTTGCCCGCTTTTGACAGCCTGTTTCTTCAGGCCTTCAATCTGGTCGAGTTCGAGGGTCACAGTATCATTATTTTTCGGTATTTCTGCGGCTTTTGCGTGCACTGGAAGCAGTTTGCCGGTGACCGTCTTTGCGCTGATCTGGTCGATTTGAAAACGCAACGCTATTGACGATGAGCGTTGGGGTGTTTTTTCAGCATTTAAGGTTTGAATTAAAGCCGGGGTAATTTTTTCGCTGGGTATTTGCTTGAATTCGACGGTAGCTATTTTGGCATTATTTGGCGTGGGAACAGGACGGCGTGATTTTGTGTTGTCGCGTGTTGCAGGGGGGACCTGTTTAAAGGTTAAAACCGGTTGCTGAGCGATGACTTGCAAACGCAGCGTTTGGCCCTTATCGATGTGTACGGGTTTTTCCGCTATTAGAGACAGAATGCGTTGCTGTAGTTGAACCTTGATCAGCGTCTCATCCTGGTTTTTTTGAGATTCCACAACCTTGGCATCAACAATTTGACCGGTTTTCAGCAGGCTGGCGGGCGCTGTTTTATCAATCCGGTTCAGGTAAGCTGTCAAAACCTGTTGAATATCCATGGCATCAATTCAGCATTTGCCGGATATGTTCAATCTCATCCTTGGCTTGATCCAAAATATTGATGCTTTGATCGGCATCTAATTGACCTGCTGCCAGTTTTTTATACGCGGGCAGTTCGTCCATTTTTGGCATTTTTTTGATATCCACTTTACCGATATAACTGTGTAATTGAGAGATCATGACGATATCGGTGTAATCCGGCTCTGTCTGTTCATCGCGATACCAGTTTTCAGAATGTTTGATCACAGCATTGAAATCTTCCGGAAAATCCCATTTCTGAATAATCTTGAGTCCGATTTCAGTTTTTAATTCGCGAATGGTTTCGGCAAGGTCTTTCGGGTTGTCCAGAATATCGATATTTTTGTCGGCATAAGCCAGTATCGGCACGACGCCAATATCATGTACCAGGCCTGCCAGCATGGCACGGTCCGGATCAAAGCCCGGTGTCTTGTGGGCTAATACGGCGCTAATCGCGGCGACATAGCTGCTATGGGTCCAAAGCGACTGCATTTTACGGCGAATGGAGTGGGATTTTGCGCTGAACACGGCTTTTATGGCAAATGCGGTAATAATGTCTTGTGATGCTCTAAGACCAATACGCGTCAAGGCTTCCGGACAGCTTTCAATTTTTCGGCGACCGCGATATAAGGGACTATTGGCGATTTTGATCAAACGTGCGGTAATACTGGGGTCAATCTGAACGACTTTCGCAATCTTGCTGTTATTGGCTTTTTCATCATTGATGGCGCGGCGAATTTTAAAGGCGACGTCAGGGATAGTCGGCAGTATCAATTTATCCGATTGCATAAATTTATAGCAATCTCGATATAATCGATTTTTTGCCATACCGGGTTTGTTCTGGAGTTGCTCTTTGGGCGTCATGTGTTAAGCGATACTATTAGCTGAAATCTTAACTACTCGCACGGTAATCATTTATAGGCGTAGGGCATTGATTTTTCAGGACGCGTAGATACATCCATGTAGCTCTGCGCAACATCCTTGTTGCACAAGCCTGATAAATCAATACCCTACGTCTAGTGTTTCTGAAGGCGTGAGTAGTTACCTAAAATCTTAACTTCTTATTTTAGTTGAAGTTTGCTTAAATGGTGGTGATTAATATGCAGTAATAACCTTGTGGAGCTTGATGTTATGAAAAAATTGTATAAAGACTGGAGCATGGATAAGGCTCTACATTATATCTATATCAATGAAGTTATTTTTATCAGTTTGATTTTGCTGGTCTTTATCGGTGAATTATTGGTGGATGTATCAGAGCGTGTAGCCTTGTTTTATTGGTTATGTGTCACGCCAATTTTTTTATATTGCTCCTGGATCAGTGAAAAAGCTAAGGAAATCAGTACCGGCGTCAAAAATAAAGAATTGCTGCATTATGAAATGGTGTACTGGGGCAGCGCCATGATTTCGGTATTATTGATTTTTTTACTGTGGCATGCCGATATGCTTCGTCCCTCAGGTGCCGCTATGAGTATTCATATCATCCTGGCACACACTATGGTTTTACTGGGAATTCTGTTAGGCACACATTATTATTTGGTGGGTGGCTTTCTGTTTGGAACGGCTGCATTGAGCGTGGTATTTGGCGGGCAGTTCGGGCTGGATCTGGTGTTATCGATTCCGATTATCTGGCTGGGGTTCCATTTGGAAAAAACACTGATTTTTCCAACCCTGAAAAGGAAAAGTGATTTTCTAAAAGAACTCGAAGAAAACAAAAAATAGAAAAATTAACAGGATGAATCATGCAAAAATCTTTACTTCTCGATGCGTATAAATGTACCGGTTGTCTGCAATGCGAAATGGCGTGTTCGTATGAAAAAGAAGGGGCATTCAATCCCGCTAAATCACGCATCAAAGTCTTTACCTTCCATGATTTAGGGCGCTTTTCACCATACACCTGCACGCAATGTGCTGATGCCTGGTGTCTTCATGCCTGTCCTGTGGAAGCCATTACCACGAATGTGGCCACCGGCGCTAAGGAAGTCAATGAGACACTGTGTGTCGGCTGTAAGGTGTGTACCATTTCCTGCCCGTTCGGTACCATCAATTACAATACCGACACCCATAAGGTCGATAAGTGTGATTTATGCGGTGGCGATCCAGCCTGTGCTAAAGCCTGTCCGACCGAAGCTATTGTCTATATCGATGCAGAACAGACAGGTTACGATAAAATGTGGAAATACGCTCAACTCAATCTGACGCAAGGAGAATAATCATGGCCTGGACCGAAAAAGTTTTGCGCGTTAATTTGACTCATAGAACCACCGCTGTCGAGCCGCTCAATATGGAATGGGCAAATCAATATTTAGGACAGCGCGGATTGGGCAGTAAATATCTGAGCGAAGAAATCGACCCTAAAGTCGAGCCGTTGTCGCCTGAAAACAAACTGATCATGATTACCGGCCCTTTGACCGGCACGATGGCGGCAACCGGCGGGCGTTATTCAATCGTGACTAAAAGCCCCTTGACCTCCGCCATTGCCTGCTCTAATTCCGGTGGCTTTATCGGTGCGGAGATCAAAAATGCCGGTTGGGACATGATTATTTTTGAAGGCAGGGCCGATTCGCCAGTTTATTTATATATTGAAAATGATGATGTCAAGATTTTGCCTGCCGATGATTTATGGGGCAACAGCGTCTGGAAAACCGACGAAATGCTGCATCAAAAACATCAGGATCCACTACTCAGAGTTGCTTGTATAGGCCGTTCGGCAGAACAACAATGCCTGTATGCCGGCGTCATTAACGATTTACATCGCGCTGCCGGTCGCTCTGGTGTTGGTACCGTCATGGCGTCAAAAAATCTAAAGGCCGTTGCTGTCAGAGGCACAAAAGGTGTCAGAAACATCAAAGACTTTCCCAGATTTCTCGACGCTACCCATCAGGCCAAACAAGTGCTGGCCGGCAACACGATTACCCATGAGGGCCTGCCAACTTACGGGACTCAGGTGTTAATGAATGTCATCAATGAAATCGGTGCTATGCCAACCCGTAATATGCGTGACGTGCAATTTGAAGGTGCCGAGCGTATTTCCGGCGAGGCCATGCATCAAATCCGCGCGTCCGACAATAAAGCCAATCTGACCACCAACGCGGCCTGTTTTGGCTGCACCATCGCCTGTGGCCGGATTTCCACCATCGACAAGGGGCATTTTTCCATTCAAAACAAGCCGGAATACTGGCATGCCTCTGGCGGTCTGGAATATGAAGCCGCCTGGGCTTTGGGGTCAGATTTAGGCATTGATGATCTCGATGCTTTAACCTATGCCAACTTTATTTGTAATGAAGATGGCTTTGACCCCATTTCATTTGGCTCGACGCTGGCGGCGGCCATGGAAATGTATGAGCAAGGCCTGATCAGTAAAGCACAGACCGGCGGTATCGAATTGAAGTTTGGCAATGCAAAAGCCCTGGTCAAAATGGTAGAGCTGACGGCAAAAGGCGAAGGCTTTGGTAAGGACTTAGGCCTGGGCTCCAAACGTCTGTGCGAAAAATATGGCAGCCCTGACTTGTCCATGACCGTCAAAGGCCAGGAGTTTCCGGCCTACGATCCTCGCGGTATTCAAGGCATGGGGTTGAGCTATGCCACCTCAAACCGGGGCGCGTGTCACCTGCGTGGTTACACCGTGTCATCGGAAGTTTTGGGCGTGCCGGAAAAGACTGACCCGTTAACGACAGAAGGCAAGCCAGAGTTAGTCAAAGCGTTTCAGGATGTCACCGCCGCGGTTGATTCGTCCGGTTTGTGTGTATTTACCACCTTTGCCTGGACCTTAGATGACATCGCGCCTCAGCTTGATGCTGCCTGTCAGGGTGACTGGACGACTGAAAAACTATTGGAAGTGGGTGAGCGCATTTGGAATCTTGAGCGGCAGTTCAATCTGGATGCCGGCCTGACAGGTGAAGACGATACGCTCCCTAAGCGGTTGTTGAAAGAAGCGGCCAAAACCGGCCCTGCTAAGGGAAAGGTCAATGAGTTGGGCAAAATGTTGCCCGAATACTATCAATTAAGAGGCTGGACAGCCGATGGTGTGCCAGAGCAGAAAACATTGCAGCGCTTAGGGTTGGTGTAATCATGCATTATGTGATTATTGGCGCCGGCCCTGCCGGCGTGATTGCCGCCGAAACCTTGCGCAAATACGACAAAAACAGTGCGATTACACTGATTGGCGATGAGCCAGAGCCGCCGTATTCCAGAATGGCGATTCCTTATCTGTTAATGCAGAATATCGAAGAGAAAGGCACTTATCTGCGTAAAGCAGGCGATCATTACCAGCGCCTGGCGATCGACTTATGCCATGATCATGTCATTGAACTGGATAGCGCACAAAAGCAGATCCATTTACAGAACGACAAGATTTTAAGCTATGACAAACTGTTAATCGCCACAGGCTCCCATCCGGTTACACCGCCGATTACAGGGATGGACTTGCCTTGTGTCAACCACTGCTGGACGCTGGCCGATGCCCGCCAGATTGCCGCAAAAATCAAGCCTGGCGCCAAAGTTGTTTTGATGGGCGCGGGGTTTATCGGTTGTATTATTCTGGAGGCCCTGGTCAAACGAGGTGCTGAACTGACCGTGGTTGAGCAAGGCGATCGCATGGTGCCGCGGATGATGAATGAAAAGGCGGGCAAGCTGATCAAGCGCTGGTGTATTGATAAAGGGATTCGGGTGTTGACTTCAACCCGGGTTGAGGCCGTTGAAGTCGGCCAAACATCTCCTTTATCAATCAAATTAGCCGGTCAAAGTACAATTCCAGCCGATTTACTGGTGTCGGCAACCGGTGTGCGACCGAATATAGCTTTTCTGAAAAATACCGATATTAAAACAGATCAGGGCATCAGGGCAAACGCATTAAAAATACTTTAAATACAAGGCAATAGGCACTATAGTATT
>CAYUAE010000045.1:9143-14028 GCA_964442675.1 uncultured Methylomarinum sp. | reverse complement strand
GGCAGCGCCGAGCCGTTCCGTCTCACCCGAACCAAGGCCGCCGAGGGAGCGCCGATGAAGTCATCGTTAAAGCACCAATGCAAGCCAAACATTTTGAGCCAGGACAGTTTTACCGTTTGCAAAACTATGAAGCCTATGCGCCGGTCGTCAGCGATACCGTGCTTGCCAGTGAAGGTATTGCCCTGACCGGTGCCTGGGTGGATAAAGAGCAAGGACTGATCTCATTGATTGCATTGGAAATGGGCAGCTCAACCAAGCTCTGTCGGTTCTGGAAAGCGGGTGACCCGGTTGTTCTCATGGGGGTTACCGGTACACCTACGGAAATTCCAAACAATAAAACTGTTATGTTGGTGGGCGGCGGCCTGGGTAATGCCGTACTGTTTTCCATTGGCAAGGCCATGCGGGCCGCCGGAAATCGAGTAGTCTATTTTGCAGGCTATAAACATGACTATGATGTTTTTAAAGTAGAAGACATTGAAGCGGCTGCAGATGTGATTATCTGGTCTGTTGACCCGGGCGAAGGTGTCAAGCCGTTACCCACAACTCGGCCACAAGATTTGAGTTGTATCGGGAATATTCTGGAAAGTATAGAGCGCTATGCCAAAGGCGAGCTGGGCGAAATCAATATTCCGTTGAATGAAGTCAATGAAATTATCGTGATTGGTTCCGATAGAATGATGGCGGCGGTTAAAGAAGCCCGTTATGGCCGTTTGAAGCCTTATTTACAGGAACATAAAGCTATTGGCTCCATCAATTCGCCCATGCAATGTATGATGAAAGGTATCTGCGCCCAATGTTTGTGTAAACATATCGATACGGAAACGGGGACTGAATTCTTTGTCTATTCCTGCTTTAATCAAGACCAGAATCTGGATGAAGTCGATTTCCCACATCTGAATGGCCGCTTGCGGCAGAATACCGTACAGGAAAAACTATCGAGCTTATGGTTGGATTATTTGGTGGACGAAAATGAAGAGGCTATAGGTCCAGCCATTTGAATTGAAACGGTCTTTCCAGTTGAAATGTAAGCTGTTCATTTCAACTGGAGAAGGGCTGTTCAACGGGGCTATGTTAGATAAATATTTTGCCTTCGGCAAAAATAAGACCTTCACCGCCTACTCGAATCGGCAGTTGTGAGCCCCCTTTATTGTCCATTTCGATATTGATGATGCTGCGGCGCGTGTTTTCATCACCGCGTTCTACGGTAAACGCATGGGTACCTTGTTGGGTGAATTCAAATGAACATAAATAAGCGGCGAAAGCCGGTAAGGCATTACCGACGGGAGGGTCTTCATGTAGACCGATTTTAGGGCCTAGCAAACGTAAATTAAAATCAGCATCTGGCGATGGCGATTTTGGTGCAAACAGCAGAATTTCCTGGGCGGCTGTTTGCGGCGCAGCAGACTGGCTCCAGGCAATATAATTAAAGCGGGCTTTGCGAACGCTTTCGTATTGCCAGACTGGAACGATCAGATAGGGCAAACCGCAGGACACCAGACGCGGTGAATATTTTTTATGATCCAGGTCGGAAACTTTGAGTGACAACAACTCAGCTAATTCCTCATCGCTGGGCACGAAGCGGTCAATGACGGAGGAAGCCTTATTGGCGAACTGGACAAAAAGGGGCTTGCCATCTTTAGCGCTGATGTTGACGTCTACCGGTCCACTGTTTTGTTCGAAAACGAATGGGTTGATTCCCTCGTTTAAACGAATATCGCCACAATGACCGAGAACATAGGCGGTCGCAACAATAGGGTGACCGACATAATCTTTTTCTTCGCCTAATGCTGAAAATGTACGCATCTTGCGGTGCTTTTCAGCGCTTTCCGGATGAAAAACAAAAACGGTTTCAGATAAATTGATTTCTTTTGCAATCGCGGCCATTCGTTCTGTTGTTAAACCGTCAGCTGCCGGGAAAACCGCAATCTGAGCGCCATTGAATGCCTCTTGGGTGAAAACATCGGCGATATAATATTGGTAAGTCATTATTTACTCCGGAATTGAAACTTCAACACGATCGTTGACAATGCGTACAGGATAACTCTCAACCTTAACCGTTTCATCATCCAGACATTGACCGCTTTTCAGGCTGAAATGTTGTTTATAAACGGGGGCCGAAACCATCGGCTCCCCCTTTATATCACCAACCAGGCCGCGTGATAAGCTATAAGTATGGCTGAACGGATCGTAGTTATCAATCGCATAAAGCTCATTGCTCAAAGGGAAATAAAATAGCGCCAGTTGTCGGCCATCGACTAAGACGCTGATACCGGCTTCAGGTAATAAATCATCAATACTGCAAACATCCACCCATCGACTCATCAGACTTCCTCCGTCAGTTTAAAATGTTTGCGTTCGGATTCATTGGCTGGACGTATTTGTCCGCGCTCTTCAACAAATAGAATGCTGTCATCGGTTTGGTCACTATTTACAAAAGGACGGAATAATTTAAGATTCTCTTCATCTTCCAGTGTGGTTTTCCACTCGCACTGGTATGAATCGATGATATGTTGCATTTGATTTTCAAGGTCGCTGGTGATGCCCAGCTTATCATCAATGACAACTGATTTCAGGTAATCCAGGCCGCCTTCCATATTTTCCATCCAGACCGAGGTGCGCTGTAAGCGGTCGGCTGTTCTGACATAAAAAATCAGAATGCGGTCGATATATTTAATCAATGTTTCTTTATCCAGATTGGTTGCAAACAAATCGGCATGTCTTGGCTTCATGCCGCCGTTACCACAGACATATAAATTCCAGCCTTCTTCGGTTGCAATAACCCCGATATCCTTGCCTTGCGCTTCGGCACATTCGCGTGTACATCCTGATACAGCCATTTTTATTTTATGCGGCGCACGCAGACCTTTATAGCGATTTTCCAGTTCAATGGCCAGGCCAACACTGTCATCAACACCAAATCGACACCAGGTGCTGCCCACACAAGATTTAACGGTACGTAATGATTTACCATAAGCATGGCCACTTTCAAAACCAGCATCAATCAAGTCTTTCCATATCAAGGGGAGTTGTTCTACCCGGGCGCCAAATAAATCCACCCGCTGGCCACCGGTAATCTTGGTGTAAAGATTGTATTTTTTGCCGACTTCACCTAATGCAATCAACATATCGGGGGTGAGCTCACCGCCTGTGACACGGGGTACCACGGAATAGGTACCATCTTTCTGCATATTGGCCAGAAAACGGTCATTGGTATCCTGCAGACCAATATGTTCTTTCTTCAGAATATACTCATTCCAGTAAGAGGCCAATATAGAGCCAATGGCTTGGCGACAGACTTCACAGCCACGACCGCGCCCGTGTTTTTGCAGCAATTCATCAAAGGTTTTGATTTTGCCGACCATCACGAGGTTATACAAATCTTGTCGGGTATGTGGGAAATGTTCACAAATATCGGTATTGACCTCAATACCCGCTTTTGTCAGTTCACAATCGAGTACTGATTTTAAAAGGGCGCTACAGCCGCCGCAACCGGTTGCCGCTTGCGTTTGGGCTTTAAGGTCAGGTACCGTCATACAGCCGTTTTCAATAGCTTCGACAATCTGACCTTTAGAGACATCGTAACACGAGCAGATTTGAGCCGAAGGCGGCAAGGCATCAGGTCCTAAACCGACAGATTCGTCAGAATGGTGCGGCAAAATCAAGGAATCTGGATGTTCGGGTAATTCAATTTTATTTAAACAGTATTGCAACAGCGTGCTGTAACCTGAGGCATCGCCGACTAACACCGCACCAAGCAGATATTTTTTGTCGTGGCTGACAACGATACGTTTGTAAACTTCCGAAGCACCATTCAGGTAGGTATAGACTAAAGCCCCCGGCGTTTTAGCGTGAGCATCACCAATGCTGGCGACATCGACGCCCATCAGTTTCAGTTTAGTGCTCATATCGGCGCCGGTAAAACTGGCTTGTTCGTTGTTTAAATCAGCGACGGCAGTTCTGGCCATGCTATAGCCTGGCGCCACTAAGCCAAATATTTTACCTTCCCATAATGCACATTCACCTATCGCATAAATATCCGGGTCTGATGTTTTGCATTGATTATCAATGACGATTCCACCACGGGGGCCGGTTTCCAGACCACAGGCGCGCGCAATATCATCACGCGGACGAATCCCCGCAGAAAACAGGACGATATCTGTTTCGAGTTCTTCACCATCGGCAAAGGTCATTTTGTGGACGTGAGAGGCGCCATCGCCGATGTTCGTGGTATTTTTGCTGGTATGAACAACAACCCCTAAGTCTTCGATTTTCTTCCGCAGCATGGAGCCGCCGCCTTCATCTAATTGAACGGCCATAAGACGTGGGGCAAATTCCACGACATGTGTTTCCAGACCTAAGTCTTTTAAGGCTTTAGCGGCTTCAAGTCCTAATAAACCACCACCAACGACAGCCCCTACACTGGCGTTTTTTGCCGCTTTTGTAATGGCTTCCAGGTCCTCGATCGTTCTATAAACCAGACAGTTTTCGCGATCATGACCCGGTACAGGTGGGACAAAAGGATAAGAACCTGTTGCCAGGACTATTTTGTCATAGTGAACGATGACGCCTTTTTCAGAAATGACCTGGCGATTTTTTCGATCAATTTCGACGGCTTTATCGCCGATATGGACGGTGATGTTATTTTTTTCGAAAAAATCATCAGCAACCAAGGAAAGGTCGTCAGCCGTTTTGCCGCTGAAGTATTCTGTTAGATGGACCCGGTCATAAGCGGGCCGTGGCTCTTCACAAAATGTAACGATATCGAATTTTTCCCTGGCTTCGCTTTCAACGAATGATTCCAGAAAATTCTGGCCAACCATACCGTTACCAATGACAACTAATGTTTGTTTTACACGCATATTTCACCCCAGTAAATCATAATAAA
>CAYUAE010000045.1:0-9043 GCA_964442675.1 uncultured Methylomarinum sp. | reverse complement strand
ATAAAAATTTATAAGCATCTATCATGCCAGTATAGTTGAACGTGGTTATTTCAGATACGGCGGGTCGGTCGAGCGGGATTAAACGGCAAAATTATACACCGATTTGCTTTATTGTGGTGCGCATTGCGTCATAAGGGGGCGGGGTTGTCGATTTGATTGGGTACGTTGTTCTCTTCAATTTTTAGCTTATGCAGCCAATAATTTTTTAATAGTCTATCGGCCATAATAAGGATAGAAGTCAGGGTAGATTGTATGGAGGATAGTGGGTTTCATTATCTGGCACAGAAAGTGCATTCTTGTTTGAAAGCAGAATTACAACCTCAGTTCAAGAATGGAGCGAAAATAATGTCATCGAAAGAATTTAACCTGCTTTCCTTTACAGGCAAGATAAAAATATTGCACATGACATGGATTGCTTTTTTTATCAGCTTTATGGTCTGGTTCAATCATGCACCGTTAATGCTTGTGATTGCAAAAACACTAAACATGGATCAGTCACAAATCAAGACAATTTTAATCTTGAATGTGGCATTGACCATACCTGCCCGAATCATCATAGGGATTTTGGTCGATAAGTTTGGACCTAAACGGACCTACTCAACATTACTGGCACTGGCGAGTTTTCCATGTTTTATGTTCGCCTTTGCGGAAAGTTTTGAGCAGCTGGCAATGGCGCGTTTTTTAATGGGATTTGTTGGCGCCGGTTTCGTTATCGGTATTCGGATGGTTGGTGAGTGGTTTCCCGCTAAACAAGTCGGTATTGCTGAAGGTATATATGGGGGTTGGGGCAATTTTGGCTCGGCGGCCGCTGCTATGAGCTTGCCAGCGTTAGCGTTATGGTTTGGGGGTGATGAAGGCTGGCGCTATGCCATTGCCTCGACAGGCATCATCGCGCTGATTTATTCAGTGATTTATTTTTTCAGCGTCAGCGATACACCGAAAGGGTCAACCTACTTTAAACCTAAAAAAGCCGGTGCCATGGAAGTGACCAGTATCTGGGATCTGTTTTTTTATATTGTGATGACGATTCCACTCTATGCCACGCTGACCTTATTGACCTGGAAATTATCGCCAGCCGGTGTCGGGTTGTTGTCTGACATTGCATCATGGTGTATTTATGCCTTCATCTGGATATTGTTTTTTTATAATGTTTATAAAATCATTCATATCAATGAAGCGCATTTAAGCCACCCGATTGAGGAGATTCATAAATACAAGTTCAAGCAGGTCGCTATTTTGGATCTGGCTTATATGGCGACATTTGGTGCAGAACTTGCAGTTGTTTCCATGTTACCAATCTTCTTTTATCAGACCTTTCACGAGTCTCAAGGCATTAGCATGGTTCAGGCGGGCTTGTTGGCTTCAGGGTTCGCTTTCATGAATCTGGTCGCACGGCCTGGTGGTGGCTGGTTCAGTGATCGCTTTGGGCGAAAAATGTCATTAACCTTATTGCTTGCAGGCGCCATGCTTGGCTTTTTTACGCTGTCACAAATCACACCAGAATGGCCGGTGGCTATTGCGGTAATTACCACCATGGTCTGCTCATTTTTTGTTCAGGCCGGGGAAGGTGCGGTATTTGCCATGGTGCCGTTGATCAAGCGTCGCATGACCGGTCAAATTGCAGGTATGGTGGGCGCGTATGGTAATGTCGGGGGCGTGTTGTTTTTAACCATACTGTCATTTGTATCGTCAGATATTTTCTTTAAGGTGATTGCCGCCTTCTCTTTTCTGGTTTTGCTTGTTGTTCAGTTTATTGAAGAACCTAAAGGTCATATGGCCGAAGTCCTGGAAGATGGCACGGTTGAAATGATCGAGCTGGATTGATATGGATACACGATTGAAAGTCAGTACCGGCGTTTATAGTGACAAAGGTATCAAGGCCGATAATGAAGATAGCTACGGCTCTAAAATTCCAGATGAGCCGCAGTTGACGCATAAAGGGCTGGCGGTCGCTATCGCCGATGGCATGAGCGGTTGTGAGGATGGCAAACAAGCCAGCCAATGTTGCGTTATCAGCTTTTTGAGTGACTATTACAGCACCCCGGATACCTGGACGGTTAAAAATGCAGGGCAGAAAATTTTGTCGGCGACTAATTCCTGGTTATATAGCCAGGGACATCGGCATTTTGAGAGCAATAAAGGGTTAGTGAGCACACTCAGTATTTTGGTATGTAAATCGACAACAGGACATATCTTTCATATTGGGGACTCACGCATATACCGTTTACGAAAAGGTAATCTGGAGTTGATGACGCGGGATCACCGCGTCAATCTGTCACAAGAAAAGAGCTATTTGACCCGGGCAATGGGGATTGAGCCGCGGCTTGAAGTGGATTACAAATCGTTTCCATTGGAAATCGGCGATTTATTTATCATGACGACTGATGGCGTACATGATTTTATCAGTGAAAAAGCCTTAAAAAAATGTGTTCAGGAGATTGATGATCTTGATGCCTGCTGCCAACAACTGGTGGACATGGCAAGCAAAAATAACAGCGATGACAACCTGACCTGCCAGATTCTCAAAGTTGAGCAGTTACCGCTGGCTAAAGAAGATGAGATCATGCGTCGCCATGCCAATTTGCCATTCCCGCCACCTTTGGAAGTCGGTATGGTTTTGGATGGTTACAGGATTGAAGAGGAGCTTCAGGCCAGTACCCGTACGCAGATTTATCTGGCTTTCGATACACAAACGGAACAACGGGTTATTTTAAAAACGCCATCGGTATTATATGAAGATGATACGCACTATATTGAGCATTTTTTGCACGAAGAGTGGGCGGGCAAACGTATTCGGCATGACAATGTACTCAAGGTTTTAAGTTCAGATCGTAAAAAAAGCTGTATTTACTATGTCACTGAATATATAGAAGGTGAAACGCTGCGCGAATGGATGGATAGAAATCCAAAGCCTGAAATTCGGACCGTACGGAAAATAGTGGAGCAGATTGCCAAAGGCCTTAGAGCTTTTCACCGCATGGAAATGCTGCATCAGGATTTAAAGCCTGAAAATATCATGCTGGATAAAAACGGCAGGGTTAAGATTATTGACTTCGGCTCAGTGAAAATTGCCGGTATCAGTGAATTGACGCCACTTGAGGCTAAGGATGAAAATGTGTTGGGCACGCTTAACTACACCGCGCCAGAGTATCATTTAGGGCAGCGTGGCACGATTAAATCCGATATTTATTCGCTGGGCGTGATCACCTATGAAATGCTGAATAATGCGCTGCCCTTTGGGCGTGATATTCCCGAAAAACCCGATAAGGTCAAGTTGTCTAAATTGCGCTATGTGCCCAGTTTTCATAAAAACAGCATGGTACCGCAATGGATAGATGGCGCACTCAAGAAAGCGACGGCCATTTCGCCGCAATTGCGTTATGAGACGCTTTCGGAATTTTTGCATGATTTAAAAAAGCCGAACCAGGAGTTTTTAAAATCTGCTGATACCTTACCGCTTATTGAGCGAAATCCGCTGCGTTTCTGGAAAGGCGTATCAGCGATATTGTTACTTCTGAATATATTCCTGGTTTATTTGTTGTTTGTCCGTTGATTGGATCGACGCAAACTTTCGCACTGTTGTGCACTTAAAAATGGCAGATGCACCTGTTTGGGGATACGGGATTCTTTCTGATTCAAACTGTCTGATGCTCAGGTTGATGGGTTTTTCTGCTGCTTTGGCATCCTGGTTGTGAAAAGACGAGCGGGTTAGAGCTGATTTTAATATAAAAATCAATGTCTTATATTGAAGTAATTTATCGTTCCCGAAGATGTAAGAGGCTGGCAGGAGAATTTATCTGAAGAAAAGTCCATTTGTTTTTTTGAGTGTTAAACATGGCATGGAAAATGCTTTATATTTTGTGCTCCCTTTGTTTTCAGACTTGGGCCTGGCGTTTATATTTTTCAATCGAATGATATAGGCGCCTTTTTTATTTGAACCTAACGTGACTATTCGAACATTATGTTATTTGGCCGATATAAAAAAAATCCGATTTCGATCACCGATAAAAAGGTAGAAAAATGGAGTTATGCAACCTGCAGTTATTGCTCTACCGGTTGCTCTATTGAAATTGGCATCAATAAAGACGGTGAACCTGTTTCTTCCCGCGGTGTGGGCGGTGCAGATGTGAACCAGGGCAAGCTGTGTTTGAAGGGTATTTTTGAACATGAATTATTTGATTCGGCAGGTCGTGGCAAAACACCTTTAATCCGTAATAATTTTTACGATAGCTGGGAAGAAACGGATTGGCCGCAAGCGACGAAAAAAATGGCCGATGAAATTCGGCGTATTCAAGCACAATATGGCCGTGATGCCTTTGCCATTGTGTCTACCGGACAAATTTTGACCGAGGGATTTTATACGCTGGGCAAGCTCGCCCGCGGCGTGATTGGAACCAATAATTATGATGGCAATACAACGTTGTGTATGGCGTCGGCGGTGTCAGGGTATAAACGATCGTTTGGTTCTGATGGACCGCCTGGCTGCTATGAGGATTTTTCGCACACAGATTGTTTGATTGCCTGGGGCTCAAATTTGCCGGAGCAGCATCCGATTATCTACTGGCGCATGAAAGAAGCCCAGGAAAAACGGCATTTCCCATTGATTGTGGTGGATCCACGCGTCACCATGCTGGCGCAAAATGCGGATATGCATTTGCCCATCCGGCCGGGCACTGATGTTGTGCTGCAAAATGCACTGATGCATGTCATTTTGGATGAGGGGCTGGAAGACAGGGCTTATATTGAAGCCAATACCAATGGTTTTGAGGCATTGGCAGCCGAGGTCAAAAATTATGACCCGACCACGGCGGCAAAAATTTGTGGTATCGATGAAGATACCATTCGACATGTTGCCCGCTTGTACGCTAAAGCCGATGCCGCCATGCAGATATGGACCATGGGCATCAATCAAAGTACGCACGGCAGCGATGGTGTTGTCGGTATCAATAATTTGAGCCTTTTGACCGGCAACATTGGTAAAAAAGGCGGAACCAGTCTGTCGATTACAGGACAGTGTAATGCGATGGGGACACGGGAATGGTCTTCGTGTTCTGGCCTCCCCGGCTATCGCTTGTTGGAAAATCCTGAAGATCGGGAGGAGATCGGGAAGTTCTGGGGGGTTGATCCTGAGTTTTTCCCTAAAAAACGCGGGATGACTCAGACGGATATTTTTCCAGCGATTGAAACCGGCCAAATCAAAGGTCTATGGCTGGTTGGCACCAACCCGATGACTTCCATGGCGAATACCGCACGTATTCGTAAAACCCTGGAAAAACTGGAATGTCTGGTCGTTCAGGATTCTTACCAGGATGTAGAAACAATGCAATATGCCCATATTTTCTTGCCAGCGGCTATTTGGGCAGAAAAAGAAGGCTGTTTTACGAATACAGAACGACGTGTCAACCTGACCCGGCAAATCAAGAAGCCTTATGCGAATACCAAAACAGATTTGCATATTTTCAATGCTGTTGCCCAGCAGTTTGAGCAGGGCCGTAAAATGCGCTTTCCGGATAAACCGGAAGAGGTCTTCAATGAAATGCGGCAATTATCCAAAGGGCGACTGGTCGATATTTCCGGCATGACGTATGACTTGATTGAACAGAATCGGGGCATTCAATGGCCTTATACGGAAGAACAGGCCAAGCAGGGTATTGCGCCACCTAAAGGCGGCAAACGTCTATACACTGAGCCTGCGACATTCCGTTTCAAGGATGGCCGGGCCAAACTGATTCCGTTACCGTTTATCGATAATAATGAGGTGCCGGATGAGCAATATCCGTTTTGGCTCAATTCCGGCCGCCTGGTTGAACATTTCCATACTCGGACGCGCACCGGGAAAATTGGTAATAACAACAAGTTCAGTCCAACGCCATTTATGGAGATGAACCCTGATGCGGCAGAAGAACTCGGCATCCGGCATCAACAATATGTTCGGGTGGTGTCAAGACGGAACGATGCGGTTGTCATGGTGATGTTGACGCATCGAGTACCGCGTAACATGGTATTTATTCCATTTCATTTTCATGATTGCGTGAATCGTTTGACGTTAGGATTACTTGATCCGTATTCTCGGCAACCGGCATTTAAACAAGCGGCTGTACGTATCGAACATATCGATCAGGAACAGGCGGCATTGATCAATAAAGAAGCACGCGCCTATTAATGCTATTTCTCCATATACTCTTAAATTTTGGTCATGATTAAAATACGCGACGACGAACCTAAATATGCTTTTTTACAAGATAAAACCACAGCGGAAAAAAACCGTTATGGTAAAGCGATTGATTTAACCCGGCCGGGTGAAAAATTATTTGGCGAATCACTCAATATCAATGGCGATGAAGCGATTGGTGAAAATCCAAATCGCTATAAACAACATGGCTTTTATTTTAATGCCGATAACTGCATCGGCTGCCATGCGTGTGAAACGGCCTGTAGCGAAAAAAATGATAATCCCGCGCATTTGTCATTTCGTTCAGTGGGGTTTGTCGAAGGTGGAACCTACCCGGATTATCAGCGGATCAATATTTCCATGGCCTGTAATCATTGTGATGACCCGGTGTGTTTGAAAGGCTGTCCAACGCGGGCATATACCAAGTTTGCCGAATATGGTGCCGTGTTGCAGGATCCCGATATTTGTTTTGGCTGTGGTTACTGTACCTGGGTATGTCCTTATAACGCACCGCAGCTGGATCCGGTCAAAGGCCAGGTCAGCAAGTGTAATATGTGTGTTGACCGCCTGGAAGTCGGGTTAAAACCGTCTTGTGTGGCCGCGTGTTTGGGTAATGCGCTGGATTTCGGTGTCGTGGAAAATATTCCGGAAAATCGTGATCAGGCGTTGACTGAAATTCCAGGTTTCCCAACACCTGAAATTACCCATCCTAATATTCGTTTTCAATCAAAAAAACAAACACATCGGGAAATGACCCGAACCGATGTGATGCCGCTCAAATACCATAAACATAAGAAAGATGCGCCGTACAAGCCGACAGTAGATAAAAAAGAAGGCGATGAAAAGCACTGGAACTTGAAAAAATTACTCGGTAGTCATGAAAGTGCGCATGTTATTTTCACCTTGTTCACTCAAGCTTCGGTCGGCGCCTTTTTGTTGCTTGTGCTGGGAGACTGGTTGTCCATCCCTGGCTTTTCGTTATTGCAGCAGTGGTCAACTAAAATGGCCTTGTTGAGCGTGTTGGCTATTTTGACGACAATTGGGCTATACAAGCTCAATATGCATTTGGGTAAGCCACATCGTTTTTATCGTGGTTTTTATAATCTAAAATTATCACCGGTCAGTCGGGAAATTGCCGGTGTTACCCTGTTTTACACCGGCTTATTGGGGGCAACGGTTTTCAGTCTGTTTGATACGGTTTTTACCGATTGGATTGCAAACGCATTTACGGTGATGGCCTTGATCGGTGGGCCGGTCGGTTTGTATTTTATGTATAAGCTTTACCGGATTCCCGCACGTCCTTTCTGGAACCATTGGCAGACAGGCAGCGCATTTTTCGGCAATATGTTAAGCCTTGGTGCCTTGATTATTATTCTGACTACGATGGCCGTTATGCCGTTGGCGCAAACAACCGAGCTTTTACCCGTTTTATTTAAGTTGCTTAGTCTTGGGGTGGCGCTTGAAGCTATCGGACACGTTTTCCATTATCGTGATATGAAAGAGGCGGAGCATGAAGGCGCGGCATCTTTTTACTGGCAAACAACGCGCTTTGGTAAAGCCTGGATAGCACGGAATGTTTTGCTTGGCATGAGTTTGTTATTGGCCTTTTATTTAGCGATGTATTCCGGGGATGATGCAGTGACCCTGATTTTAACGCTGGTCTTAGCGCTGAGTTTGTCGATCAGTGCGTTATTCAGCCGTTCCTTATTTTTCGTTACCGTTATTCCGACAACCATGCCCGGCGCTTTTTTCTGGAAGAATCAGGGCTTTATCGAACATGCGCGAGAAATTGGCCTGGCTGATAATCCACAGCACGGGGTTGTTTATGAGCGCCATCATCCTTTCAAAGTCAATGAGTTGATACAAACAATCAAGGAAACGACATTAGAACAGAAGCTTGAGCAGATTAAAGCCATCTTCATGTCGCGATAACGTAAGTAAGATATCCTGGTTTTTTGCTCAACTCCGTAGGGGTGTCACAATACCCCTACAAAGCCATTTTGAGTTAGGATATCGACTTTTGTTTGAAATAACCTGGATATCATTCAATGAATATTAAAATAATCGCAGTTTTAGTGCTTCTGATTGGAGGCTTTTTGTTTTATCTTCAGTTTAAAGTCAAAGAAAATCGTGCGAATAAGGCGGAAGCTGCCGCCTTTTTGACTGAAAATGCAAAAAAGGCCGGCGTTAAAACGACGGCAAGTGGTTTGCAATACGAGGTGATTAAGCAAGGTGACGGAAAAAAGCCTTTGCCGAGTGATAAAGTGACTGTTCATTACAAGGGCATGTTATTAGATGGAACTGTATTTGACAGCTCTTATGATCGCGGGGAGCCCGTTACTTTCCCATTGAATGCGGTGATAAAAGGCTGGACTGAAGGCTTGCAGTTAATGCAGGAAGGCGGGCATTATAAATTTTATATTCCAGCCGAGCTTGCTTATGGCAAACGTGGCGCAGGGCGGGTTATTCCACCGAATTCAACGTTAGTTTTTGAGGTCGAATTGCTCAAGGTGAATTGATGCCTATCTTTTCTCAAGATAGACATTCCAGACATCGCAGTGCCGCTTTTGATGATGGCACCACCAGTTTTTTAAAAAGGTGAGTAATAAATCGGGCTCTCGGTGCATAATCGCTTCCTGCGCTATGCGCTGGAATTTTTTGGTTTCATCGCTGAGCCTGCGTTTCTCCTTGTCGTCCAGAACGAGGCCTTGATCTTCTAGAATCATTTCTTCTGTTTTTAGATGAAACAGAAGATATTCATTCAGAATTTTTAATGTCGGTTTTAAGGCCTCTAAGCCATAACCTTTCTGAATAAAATAATACAGGGAATTTATTGTCGCCGTTATGCCATGGTGCTGTTCATCAAGGATT
>CAYUAE010000044.1:0-14145 GCA_964442675.1 uncultured Methylomarinum sp. | reverse complement strand
ACCGAAGTCACCACCCCCTCAAGATGGCGTGTCTACCAATTTCACCACATCGGCTTGTGATTATTATTTTGCGTCGTCAGCTGGGTTCACCACAGTATCCACAGCTTTCTGAGCAGCGCTAGCAGCGTCTTTGGCCGCCGGCACTACTTTCGCATTTGCCTTTTCAACGGCGTCTGTTACAGCAGGCAGTTCTTCTATTGCTGCTGCATCGGTTGATCCAGGGCTTACAGGAACATCTCTGGACAAAGGCACATCAGAAATTTCAGGTGTTTCCATAATATCGGTTGTTTGACCGGTATTACCGGCTATAAAAGCCAATCCCAAACTCGTCATAAAAAACAATGCAGCAAGAATAGCTGTTGTTCTAGATAAAAAAGATGCTGCACCTTGCGCACCAAAAACAGAACCTGACGACCCGCTACCGAAAGCCGCGCCGGCATCCGCCCCTTTTCCATGCTGCATTAAAACCAGCCCGATAACACTCAAGCCCAGTAACACATGGACAACGATGATAACCTGATACATATTTTCCTACTACTTGTTAAGCTGAGCGATAAATGCTCAAGAATGATTCGGCATCTAACGATGCGCCACCAATCAACCCGCCATCGATGTCGTTCATAGACAAAAGCTCTCCGGCATTTTCGGGCTTCATGCTGCCGCCATAAAGAATTTGTACGTTCTCAGCGACATCCGCATTTTGTTTGGCCAGACCTTCACGGATGTATTGATGAACTTCTTGCGCCTGTTCTGCTGTCGCCGTTTTACCGGTACCAATTGCCCACACAGGTTCGTAAGCAATGACCGCATTGGCTAAGGCTTCCACTCCGGCCGCCTCGATGACAGCACCGAGTTGCCGGTCAATGACCGAAAAGGTTTTATCCTGTTCGCGTTCTTCCAGGGTCTCGCCAATACACAAAACCGGCGTCACGCCTTGTTTTTGCGCCTGACAAAAGCGCGCCGCTACGGAAGCATCGGTATCGCCATAATAAGTACGACGTTCTGAGTGACCCACCAGAGCATAGGTGCACCCGCAATCTTTCAGCATGGTTGCTGAAATCTCACCGGTATAAGCACCTTTTTCCTGATCGGCAACATTCTGTGCGCCCAGCGCCACAGGAGTTGACTCGATGATACTAAGAACATCAGACAGATAAACAAAAGGAACACAAACGGCTATTCCCTGATCACCCGCATCCAGGCCGGCAACAATCGCTTTTGCAAGTGCCTGACTCTCCGCGCGAGTCCCATTCATTTTCCAGTTTCCCATGATCAAAGTTTGACGCATCGCTCAACTCCAGGACAATATAAAACCCGTTATATTAAAGGGTATGAGCCTGTTTTTCAAGCAGTGATTGCATTCCTGACATCTTCAGCCAACTGATGGGCGTATTTTACAACCTCATCGGCGTTGACACCTTCGACCATCACTCGAATCAATGGCTCGGTTCCAGACGCGCGTAGCAATACCCGTCCATTATCGCCCAGTTTCTTTTCGACCGCAGCAACAGCCTTTTTAATGCCATCAAACTTATTGATATCGACTTTTTTAGCGACACGGACATTAACCAGCTCCATCGGATATTTTTGCATTCCGGATTTCAATTCCGCCAGACTCTTGCCGCTCACCTGCATTTCAGCCAGCACCTGTAATGCCGCAACAATACCATCACCGGTTGTCGTTCTATCCAGACAAATGATATGTCCTGAGCCTTCGCCACCTAAAACGCCCTTTTCCTTGATTAACATTTCCATGACATACCGGTCACCGACATTGGCGCGTAGCAATTTTATCCCTTCAGCCTTTAACGCATGCTCCATTCCCAGATTTGTCATCAAAGTGCCGACAACAGGCCCTGACAACTGTCCGGCTTTCAGGCGTGATCGAGCGATGATATAAATCAGTTCATCGCCATCGACAACCTCGCCCTGATGATCAACCATAATCAGACGATCGCCATCACCATCTAAGGCAATACCCAAATCTGCACGGTATTCTTTGACTTTTTCGACCAGGGTATGCGTATTGGTCGCACCACAGTCCTCATTGATATTCAAACCATTCGGATCAACGCCAATAGAAACGACTTCAGCGCCAATCTCGCTGAAAACATGTGGAGCAATATGATACGTCGCGCCATTGGCACAATCGACCACAATACGCATACCACTAAAGTCGAGCTTTAATGGTACGGTTGATTTGCAAAACTCGATATAGCGACCAGCCGCATCACTCACCCGCTGTACTTTACCTAATTGGGATGACTCAACGGTGGTCATGTCTGAATCAATATAGTGCTCTATTTGATGCTCAAGCTCATCAGGTAACTTGGTGCCTTCGACCGAAAAAAACTTGATGCCATTGTCAAAATAAGGATTATGCGAGGCACTGATGACAATTCCGGCACGTGCCCGTAAGGTTCGGGTCAGATAGGCGATGCCGGGGGTCGGCATGGGACCAAGCATTTTCGTATCGACACCGGCTGCCGAAAGCCCTGCTTCCAATGCTGATTCAAACATATAGCCAGAAATACGGGTATCTTTGCCTACCAGAATAAAACCATGCCCTTCTTTAGCAAAAACCCGGCCGACAGCCCAACCCAGTTTCAATACAAAATCGGCCGTGATTGGATAATCGCCGACTTTTCCCCGAATCCCATCGGTACCAAAATATTTTTTGTTTATACTCATGTTTCTGCTTGCAGTTGTTATATATGCTCAAAAAAAAGAGGCCGTAAAGCCTCTTTTAGTGTAGTCCGTTTTACGATTCCTGCTCGGCGGCATCACCTGATGGAGACTCTTTTTTATCCGACTTCGCAGTCACACCACCACCTTTTGGGGTCGAATCATCTTCCCAATCTGCTGGCTTTCTGATCGGACGGCGATTCATTGCATCATCGATCTGATCTTTATCGATCGTTTCATATTTCATCAACGCTTCCGCCATTGCGTGCAAAATATCCATATTTTCCTTCAGGATT
The DNA here is from genome assembly GCA_964442675.1 of uncultured Methylomarinum sp. Taxonomy (GTDB): domain Bacteria; phylum Pseudomonadota; class Gammaproteobacteria; order Methylococcales; family Methylomonadaceae; genus Methylomarinum. The sequence goes on along the minus strand of CAYUAE010000044.1, from coordinate 11,164 downwards.
TTATCGGCACGCTCGTAATTGCGATCGATAATGGCACGCACTTCTTCATCGATCAAATGCGCGGTATCTTCGGCCACGGTTTTATGCTGCGTCACCGAGCGCCCCAGAAAAACCTCGCCTTCTTCTTCGCTATAAGTCAATGGTCCAAGGCGTTGTGACAGCCCCCATTTGGTCACCATATTACGGGCAATTTCGGTTGCGCGTTCAATATCATTTGATGCACCCGTGGACACTTCTTCCCAACCAAAAATCAATTCTTCGGCAATACGCCCGCCATACAGGCTCGAAATCATACTGTCGAGCTTGCGTTTGCTGATGCTATATTCATCACGTTCGGGAAGAAACATAGTCACACCCAATGCGCGCCCTCTCGGCATGATACTGACCTTATAAACCGGATCATGCTCCGGCACCATTTTCCCGACGATGGCATGACCGGCTTCATGATAGGCTGTCATTTTCTTTTCTTTTTCAGTCATCACCATGGAGCGGCGTTCCGCCCCCATGATGAGCTTGTCTTTGGCCATTTCCAAATCCGCCATAGTCACCAATTTTTTATTCAGTCGTGCGGCATGCAAAGCTGCTTCATTGACCAGATTAGCCAGATCAGCCCCCGAAAACCCCGGTGTACCTTGCGCGATATATTTGACTTCCACGTCATCGGCAGTCGGCACTTTACGCAAATGAACCTTCAGGATTTGTTCGCGCCCCCTGACATCCGGCAATCCAACGACCACCTGCCGGTCGAAACGTCCAGGCCGCAACAAGGCTTTATCCAATACATCAGCCCGGTTGGTTGCGGCAATGACAATAATGCCTTCATTGCCTTCAAAACCATCCATTTCGACTAACAGCTGGTTCAGGGTTTGTTCGCGCTCATCATTACCGCCGCCTAAACCGGCACCTCGAGAACGCCCTACTGCATCGATCTCATCGATAAAAATGATGCACGGCGCATGTTTTTTGGCTTCTTCAAATAAATCTCTGACCCGCGCCGCGCCCACGCCGACAAACATTTCCACAAAATCAGAACCTGAAATGGTAAAAAACGGTACTTTCGCTTCACCGGCAATCGCACGCGCCAGCAATGTTTTCCCGGTTCCTGGCGGACCAACCATCAACGCGCCTTTTGGCACCCGACCACCCAGTTTCTGATACTTGGCGGGGTCTTTCAAAAAATCTACCATCTCGGCAACTTCTTCTTTGGCCTCATCACAACCGGCAACATCATCAAAGGTCACTTTGTTTTGTTTCGGGTCAATCATTCTGGCCTTGTTCTTGCCAAAACCCAACGCACCGCCCCGGCCGCCGGCGCCACCTTGCATTTGTCGCATAAAAAACACCCATACGGCAATCAACAGCAATATAGGCCCAAACGAGACAAATATCTGCATCAGCAAAGAAGGTTCTTCCGGCGGTTTGGCCTTAATATTCACACCATCGGCAATTAAATCATCCACCAGGTGAATATCATTGGGCGCATAACTTTTAAACAGTTGCCCGCTTCGCATTTTGCCAATGATTTTGTGGTCTTCGATAACCACTTCCTGAACCTGACCGGCTTTAGCTGCATCCAGAAATTGGGTATAGGACAGGTTTTCCGCGGTCTGAATGCCCTTAGGGCCATAATTGTTGAAAACAGACATCAATACGATGGCGATGATGACCCACAACACCAGATTTTTAAACATATCGTTCAAATTACACACTCCAGACTGATTCGTCTCGAAAAATTAAGAATTAATTGTAGCAAGGATTAGCCCGACGGTTTACTACCAAATACTGCGCAACCCATAAAGCCATACTAAGCCGGCTTTTTAAAGCCTTTTGCAAGGATATAAACTTCATTACTCCTGGCCCTTGAGGCTTTGGGCTTTCGAATAACCACCGATGAAAAACTCGCCTTCACTTGCCGGTGAAATTCATCGAAGCCCGCCCCCTGAAACATCTTGATCAAAAAGACTCCTCCCTGACATAACAGGGTATTGGCAGCATCGAGCGCCAACTCACCCAGATAAATCGCACGCGGCAGATCAACCGCCTTGTTGCCACTCATATTCGGGGCCATATCTGATAATAAAAGATGCACCGGGGCTCCGGCCAGAACCGTGTAGAGCTGTTCTAACACATCGTCTTCCCGAAAATCGCCCTGAATAAAATCTACACCGGCAATCGGCTCGATAGGCAACAAATCCAACCCGATGACTTTATTTTTTTTACTGACGATTTTTCTGACATATTCAGTCCAGCCACCGGGTGCTGCACCGAGATCGACAACATTCATATCGGGTCGAATAATCTTGTCTTTTTCTTGAATTTCCATCAGTTTAAAAACCGCTCGGGAGCGCAAGCCCATCGCTTGGGCTTTTTTGACATATTCATCCTGAAAATGCTCTTGCATCCATTGATTGCTACTTTTACTTCTCGCCATATTGTTGGGTAGTGTAGAATTGCGTCTTCTTATACGCTATGCAATAGACGCATAACATAACGACTAAAGGTTAACTGTGAACGCTGCTGAAAAAAAGAAACTGAAATCTCAAGCCCATGCTTTAAAACCCGTTGTCACAATTGGTCAATTGGGATTAACGGAAGCGGTTATTAAAGAAACAGATATCGCTCTCAACGCCCATGAGCTGATTAAAATTAAAATCCGTGCCGACAAGGAACAACGCCTTGAAATTCAACACCAGCTTTGCCAGGAAACACAGGCCGAGCCTGTTCAGATGATAGGCCAAATTGCTGTTATTTATAGAAAAAACCCAGATAAATAGAACATATCCGGTTAATCCACAGTAAAACCATGGCTTAACCGGAAGCGCCCGGTCGTCTAAATATATTCTATTTTGATAATTTCGTATTCCTTCTCACCACCTGGTGCCTTAACCGTCACCACATCCTCAACTTCTTTGCCAATCAATGCCCTGGCAATCGGCGAGCCGATCGAAATACGCCCTGCCTTAATATCGGCTTCATCTTCACCAACGATTTGATAGGTCACAGTTTTTTCGTCATCCAGATCCTCAATCGTCACAGTTGAGCCAAAAACAACCTTGCCCTTGGCATCCATTTTCGTCACATCGATAATCGTGGCATTAGCCAATTTGCCTTCTATTTCGGCAATACGTCCTTCCGCAAAACTCTGTTGTTCCCGTGCCGCATGGTATTCGGCGTTTTCTTTCAAATCACCGTGCTCCCGCGCTTCGGCTATCGCCGCAATAATACGCGGACGAATGACTGTTTTTAATTCTTCCAGCTCTTCACGCAATTTATTTGCGCCAGTAACCGTTAAAGGAATTTTTTGCATTAACCACTCCATCTCACTTCTACCGCCATCCTGTTGATGCGGCGTTTTAAAAACTTCACAAATGCCTTGATAAAAACAAGACCGTTTCATTCATGACACAAGCGATGTGCCATGTCGTGTTACACATTTTTGTGCAGATCCTTCAATTGATTGACACTGCCGGCATCGAGTTCACCTAGCGCAAAGCATGCCGCCTTAGCGCCTGCCATGGTGGTGTAATAGGTCACTCGGTGCTGCAAGGCCTCGCGCCGCATGGTGAACGAGTCGGCGATTGATTTCAGGCCTTCGGTGGTATTGATAATCAACTGAATCTGATCGTTCTTGATCATATCGACCGTATTCGGCCGCCCTTCGTTCACTTTAAATACCACTTCACAATCGATACCGGCATCCTGCAATACTTTCGCCGTCCCTTTAGTTGCTACAATCTGATAATTTTTATCGATCAACATTTGTGCAATTTCAGCGACCTTTGGTTTATCGCGCTCACGGATACTCATCAGCACCTTACCGCTGTGACTTAAATCGACGCCCGCAGCACGCTGCGATTTGGCAAATGCCTCGCCAAAGGTTTCGCCAACACCCATGACTTCGCCGGTCGATTTCATTTCCGGCCCTAACAAGGGGTCAACGCCTGGAAATTTAACGAACGGAAATACCGCTTCTTTGACCGAATAATATTTAGGGATTCTTTCTTCGGTAACGCCCTGTTGTTTAAGACTGGTTCCAGCCATAACCCGGGCAGCGATCTTGGCCAATGGATAGCCGGTGGCCTTCGATACAAACGGTGCGGTTCGCGACGCTCGTGGGTTGACCTCCAACACGTAAACCGTTTCACCCTGAATTGCAAACTGGGTATTCATCAAGCCACGCACACCCAATGCCTCGGCCATGCGACCCACCTGTTCACGTAGCTGCATCTGCAAATGTTCCGGCAAATCATAAGGCGGAATCGAACAGGCAGAATCACCGGAATGAACGCCGGCCTGCTCGATATGCTCCATCAAGCCGCCGATCAAAACCGTTTCGCCATCATAAATGGCATCGACATCCATTTCCACCGCATCATCGAGAAAACGATCAAGCAACACTGGCGAATCGTTAGACACGGTGACAGCCTCTTTCATATAGCGCTGCAGGCCTTCTTCATCGGTCACGATTTCCATGGCGCGACCGCCCAACACATAAGAAGGCCGCACCACTAATGGATACCCCAGCTCTTTGGCGGCATTGACCGCCTGCTCTACCGAACGGGCCGTCGCATTCGGCGGCTGTTTAAGCCCCAATCGCTCCAGCAATTTCTGGAAACGCTCACGATCTTCGGCCAAATCAATGGAATCTGGAGAAGTGCCGATTATCGGCGCCCCCATCGCCTCCAAAGCGCGTGCTAATTTCAATGGTGTCTGGCCGCCATATTGCACAATCACACCTTTTGGTTTTTCCAGGGCGATAATCTCCAGCACATCTTCCAGCGTCAAAGGCTCAAAATACAGCCGGTCTGAGGTATCGAAATCAGTCGATACCGTTTCCGGGTTGCAATTGATCATGATGGTTTCATAACCGTCTTCGCGTAAGGCTAATGCAGCATGAACACAGCAATAATCAAACTCAATCCCCTGACCGATCCGGTTTGGGCCACCGCCGAGAATAATGATCTTATCCCGATCGGTTGGCCGCGCTTCGCATTCTGTCTCGTAGGTGGAATACAAATAGGCAGTATCCGAGGCAAACTCGGCTGCACAGGAATCAATCCGCTTATACACCGGCCGAATATTTTGCTTATGTCGTACATTACGTATTTCAGATTCTTTGGTGTCGAGCAATTTGGCCAGGCGGGCATCGGAAAAGCCTTTACGCTTCAAGCGTAATAAGGTCTCCGCTGACAAGGTTGCCAGCGTTTTGGTCGCCAGTGTTTTTTCAGTTTCAACCAGATCCTGAATCTGCGCCAGAAACCAGGGGTCAATTTTGCTGGCTTCGTGGATATCTTCAAAGGACAAACCGCTACGAAATGCATCCGCCACATACCAAAGCCGATGCGGTCCAGGATGACGCAGCTCACTCAATATGTTGTCCTGTGCATTATCCGCCGCCAGATCGACCCATTCATCCAGGCCATCGACTCCCACCTCAAGCCCTCGCAAGGCCTTTTGCAGGGATTCCTGGAACGTGCGCCCGATCGCCATGACCTCACCGACCGATTTCATCTGGGTGGTCAAGCGGTCATCAGCCTGCGGAAATTTTTCAAAGGTAAAGCGCGGCACTTTGGTGACGACATAATCAATCGTCGGTTCAAAAGAAGCTGGTGTCGCCCCGCCGGTAATTTCGTTTTTCAATTCATCGAGGGTATAACCGACCGCCAGTTTTGCCGCTACCTTGGCAATAGGGAAACCTGTCGCCTTTGACGCCAGCGCCGAAGAGCGCGATACCCGGGGGTTCATTTCGATCACGACCAGACGGCCATTATGCGGATTGATGGCAACCTGAACATTGGAACCGCCCGTATCGACACCGATTTCGCGCAATACCGCCAGCGAAACATTTCTGAGAATCTGATACTCCTTATCGGTCAGCGTTTGCGCCGGCGCCACGGTGATCGAGTCCCCTGTATGTACCCCCATCGGATCAAGGTTTTCGATCGAACAGACGATGATGCAGTTGTCTTTGGAATCGCGCACCACTTCCATTTCGTATTCCTTCCAACCGAGTACCGACTCTTCAATCAGTAATTCCTTGGTCGGCGACAATTCCAGGCCGCGCTCGCAAATTTCGATAAACTCTTCTTTATTGTAAGCAATACCGCCGCCACTGCCGCCCATGGTAAATGAAGGGCGGATGATGGTCGGATACCCCACCTTAGCTTGTGCGGCAAAGGCTTCTTCCATATTATGTGCAGTTTCCGAGCGCGGCACTTCAAAGCCGATACGGCGCATGGCCTGATTGAACAAATCCCGGTCTTCAGCTTTATGAATCGCTTCTTTGGTTGCGCCGATCATTTCAACCTGATACTTCTCCAGCACACCGTGTGCATCTAAATCCAACGCACAATTCAAGGCGGTTTGGCCGCCCATGGTCGGTAAAATGGCTTCGGGGCGTTCTTTGGCGATGATTTTCTCTACCGTCTGCCAATCAATCGGCTCAATATAGATGGCATCAGCCATATCCGGGTCGGTCATAATCGTCGCCGGATTGGAGTTGACCAGAATGACGCGATACCCTTCTTCTCGTAATGCTTTACAAGCTTGCGTGCCTGAATAATCAAATTCACAGGCCTGACCAATGACAATAGGGCCTGCGCCCAGCAATAAAATGGATTTTATATCGGTTCTTTTTGGCATGTTCTTCCGCTTGGCGTTAAGGGTGGGTACGGTTCATCATGGCGACGAAGTCATCAAACAAAAATTCGACATCGTGCGGCCCGGGACTGGCCTCAGGATGCCCCTGAAAACTCATGGCAGGGCAATCGGTACGCTCGATCCCTTGCAGACTACCATCGAACAAGGAATGAAAAGTCGCTTTGAGCACAGTGGGCAGACTGTTTTCATCCACCGCAAAGCCATGATTCTGGCTGCTGATCATGACGCGCCCAGTGGCTTTTTGCTGTACCGGGTGATTTGCGCCGTGATGACCGAATTTCATTTTCACTGTTTTTGCACCACTGGCCAAAGCCAGAAGTTGATGCCCCAGGCAAATACCAAAAACCGGCACTTTTTCAGCCAGAATTTTTTTAATCGCCTCGATCGCGTAAGTACATGGCTCAGGATCGCCGGGGCCATTGGATAAAAACACGCCATCGGGCTGCATGGCCAGAACATCTTCCGCTGGCGTCGTTGCAGGAACGACAGTAACTTTACAGCCGCGATTCACCAGCAATCGTAAAATATTGCGTTTGACACCAAAATCATAGGCGACAACATGCTTGTCAAATTGCTCAATCCGCCGATGCCCTTCGCCTAACCGCCAAATATCGTCTTGCCAGACATAAGGTTCTTTGGTCGTGACTTCTTTAGCTAAATCCAGCCCTTTCAGTCCGGGGAATTTATCAATGGCGCGTAATGCTGTATTTTCATCGATCTCATCACCCGCCATGATGCAGCCACGTTGCGCGCCTTTATCGCGCAACAGTCGCGTCAGCTGGCGGGTATCGATATCAGCAATCGCCACCACATTATGTTGTTTTAAATAGTCAGGCAGGCTTTGCTGACTGCGCCAGTTACTGGCAATCAACGGTAAATCCCGTATCACCAGACCACTGGCATACACAGCATCGGATTCATCATCCTCAGGGTTTGTGCCGACATTTCCTATATGGGGATAGGTCAGGGTTACGATTTGACTTGCATACGACGGGTCACTCAGAATTTCCTGATAGCCTGTCAGCGATGTGTTAAAAACGACCTCCCCAACAGCACAGCCTTCTGCGCCAATCGAGGTTCCATGAAAAACCGTTCCATCTTCCAGTACCAGCAATGCGGACTTATTCAAGATCAGCCACCTTAAAATGTGCAAAACGGGACAAGCCGATACGACTCCCCCCGCTTAAAGAGAAAAACAAGAGCCGCTTAACAACGGCTAAATCTTTTTAATTCTACGTAATTTGTGCCTAGCTGGCAAACGACAATTCCAGTAATTCGTTATTTAAAATACCGGCTCGGTAACTGTTACCTGATTCGATATTCGTCACAATCACACTGCCCGGGCTAAACAACATGCCATCGATTTTAAAGAAGTCATAATTATTGTCTTTAAATACCTGGGCAAAGGGTTTGCCATAATCGCGCGAGGTACAGCTCGGCAGCTCTTTAGCCAGCTTTTCAGCCGCTTCATCTTCGCCTTTGACAAAGATATGCACTTGTCCTGCGAACAAAATAGCATCGTTTGTACGCCCCATCGCCTTGACAAAATCAGGATGCGGTGGACAAACTGGCGCACTGCCGCTGCCATCGATGATATTTTCCAGCGGAAAATGCAATTCATGCGCCTTATGCATAGCGACTTCCAGCACACGCCCGACCACTTGAACACAACCTGCGATGCTACTGGTCGGCGTCATGATAATGGTCAACTTTTCCGGCGTAATGCCACAGGCAGCCGCAACTTTTTCGACGATTTCAATGGGTGGAATCGCGTCATTTTCAATCACCAGGGTCGCTTGGTCGGCTGTATCGTGATAATTTAATTCACTGTATAACTCTTCCACTGGCACGGTCTCGCCGTCTTTCTGTTTGGTCGCCATCGCCCGCGCTGGCCCTGAGCCCAAAGCATAATATTTTCCATGCGCCAGGCTCCAGCCGGCATATTGACTGCCGAGACAAGATAAAACCGGATTACTGGTGTGCACATTGACGCTTAATGGCCATTTATTGGTATAAGCCGAATGCAGCAGCTTGACCGTTCCCAGTCCGCCCATACAAATTTCGGTGATGATGCGACCGGCCTCCAATCCGCCTGGCACGCTAATGCCGGCATCAATAATTGTGCAACCATTTTCCAGTCGACCGACTTCAACCCGTAAGCGATCGGCATCGTCAATCAGTTCCTGTACCAAAGGTTGAGTCAGTTGGTTTACACTCGCTTTAAATTGCATGTTTTTAACACCTGTCTGTCATGTAGTCGATAAGCTGGCGTTCGGTAACGGCCAGCTGCTGTTTTATGGTTTTTGTATTGTCGTTTAGCACAACCAGGCTGCACATCGGCTCACCAGGCTGAAACAGACTGCCGGCCGGTGGCCTGTCCCTGACCTCGTCCGGCCAGATCAGATTATTCCGCACCCGTCTCAAGCATTCTGCATAAACGATTTTATACGCACCAAACAGCCGCTTATTGTAGCTTATTTGCGGCTTTTTCGCTAAACAAGCCATAATATGGGCTGCAACGATTTTCTCGTCATAGAGCTGGACACTGGCCGATAGTCGCGCATTGATTTCCAATACCCATATCGTATTGTCGGCATAGATAAAATCCAGACTGTTCAGCCCCCGCAAACCATAAAGCCTTGTCAATTGCGTCAGCCATGCCAATATCTGCCGGATTAGCGCTACTGGGAATGCCGACTCTGCAACCATGCCGGCAAATAAAAAAGGATTATCATTATCCACCGAGCTTACCCATTGCCGATGAAAACCGATAATCTCTACTTGATTTGGCCAGGCTAAAAACAAGACCGACATCGCGTTCCCCGGTACATAACGCTGCCAATAGCCCGGATAGTTTGATGTTGCTGAGACGGCGTGCCGAATGCCCACACCCCCTTCACTGGCAAAGGGTTTTAACAACCAGCCATCCATTTTTAGAGGCGAGTCAAAGCGTACCTCAGGATGCGGAATATCGAGCGACTTTAACGCTTTAAAAAACTGTATTTTATCTTGCAACGATTGGAAAACCGTCGCCATGTTGCCCAATAAAACACGCTGTTGTTGCAAAAAATGCAATGTTTCGGTCTCACTCTCAAACCCTGAGCCGTAGATAACAGCATCGATTGAATAGCGCCTTGCCAACTGCAAAAAAGCAGGCTGAACAACATCGAGCGATAAGGAATCGACCTGTCGCCAATCCCATGCTGCAACCTGCATATCCAAATCGGCATAGCAATCGATAACCAATACCCGGTAACCCAATGCATTAAGCTTTTGCGCCAGCATACGGCCCGACCGGGCTACGACCAGAACGACCTCAAGACACCCACACATTCGCGCGGCTATTGCGTGCGCTGACAACGCGAAATTCAAGATTGGGATTATTCCGATAACGCGCGTTGAGTTCTTGTAGCAATTGTTCGGCGCGCTCCGGCCCGTCCACCGCACAGAAACCGGTTGGCCCCCAAGACGTTTGACCGATTGCGACCGCCCCCTGTTGTTGTAACCAGTGCATAGCATCGGCGACATCCTGACTGGTAAACACACCACCTTGCACCGACGCAAAATGCTCACCAACCGCCGTTTGCAACCTGGTAATCACATCACCAAATCGTTGTATATCCTGCTCGGCGATAGCTGGCAATGCCTGCATCAGCAACAAATAACACAGTTTTTCCGCCTGCGCCTGTGGAAACGGCGGCAAAGCTTTGAATGCGCTGACCTCCTGTTTACCATGCAATCCCTGCCCACGACGGTCAAAAGCCAGTACAAAACGCCATTGTTCCGGCACCACCATATGCGCAATCATCGGCGGCGTAACCGTATGTTCACCACGACCACCATCGACCACCAAGCCGCCCTGCTCAAACACGCCAATACCTATCCCGGAACGCTGACCTCTATCTGTCAGACGGGCAACATCACGCACATTCAACCCCAAGTCATAAAAGGCATTCAACGCAGAACCGATTGCCAGTGCCAGTTGCGTGCCGGAGCCTAATCCCACATGTTCAGGAATGGCTGTTTCAATATGCAGTGCCAGGCAATCAGAAACATCCAGCGCCTGACACAGCTGCTGTGTACATTTTTTTGCCCGATCAACCACGCACCCCGTTACCGTTAATTGCTCGGCCTGCTGCATGGTAAGGCGTGTGCTGATTTCGTTTAAAGCGACGCCGATGCTGCCAAAATGTCGGCCTAATGCGCCACTCATATCGATAAAGCCCATATGCAAACGCGCCGGGGCAATAACAGAAACCTGTTTACCTGAATACTTCAATGTCTTGGATCAACTTAGATTTAAAAAAGCGCATTATACGCCTCGCACAGATGTTCGGCATAGCCGCGCTTCATTTTTATCGGGACAAAACAAACATTCGAGTTTACATCATGCTAAACCGTCAGCAGCATTCAAAGCTGATTGGCGATATTAACCCTATACTGTTCGCACATAACTTTTTGAACATACTCCAAATCACCCCAACAACTCAACCAACTGCGCCAG
>CAYUAE010000043.1:9404-14154 GCA_964442675.1 uncultured Methylomarinum sp. | reverse complement strand
CCATGGCCGTGCCTTTGCGCTATTCCGCCAGAAATATGGGCTGGCTGTTTAACGGCCTGCAGGCCGTAGTCGGTATCGCCACTATTTATGTGGGTATCATGGCGCTGGGGAACTGGCCGCAGATGTTTGTATAAATCACTCAGCCAGCCAGTCTCCAGGTAGCGTTCATATAATACGGCTTCTTTATTGCCAGGCTCCATAAACCCTGTGGTGGTGGCAGTGCTAATAGTATGGACTCTGTATGACAGCATTATTCATCTGCCTCCCTGCTCTCAAATTAGCGTATTGATGAACAGCTGCCATCTGCAAAAAGGACTGGGTGATGAGTCTATGTGTGGAGAGGATATAAAGTCATCAGGCAAAAAAAAGCCTTCCCTGTTTTTGCGGGGAAGGCTAAAAAGTCAAGCGGAGTGTGTTATGAGGAGGTTCCACTTGTAATACAACACCAAGGAGGTAGTTACATCTGATCGTCATGTTTCGCTTATAGCGCTCTGTTTCGATTGAGTGCTATTGTACGGATAAATAAGAAGTTTACAATACAGCAAAGAATAAATAGATTGTTTTTATTTTAGAAACAATTAAAATGTCAACTCTTTAATTTATTTTTATCGATATTGAATGGATAAGCTAACCAGCATGAATGTTTTTGTTAAGGTTGCCCGGGCGGGTAGCTTTGCTGCGGCCGCCCGTGAGCTGGGTATTTCCCGTGCGATGGCAACTAAACATATCATGTTTCTGGAAAAACAATTACATACGCGTTTGTTCAACCGGACGACTCGAAGTCTGAGTCTGACCGAGGCTGGTGCCGCTTATCTTGAGCGCTGTCAGGAGGTTTTGCTGGATGTGGAAGAGATGGAAGCGGCCATTACGCATTTGCAGCATGAGCCACGTGGTGTGCTGAAAATCAGCGCACCGCCTGTGATCGGGGCAACCCAGATTGCACCTGCATTAACCGATTATATGAAGGAATATCCGCATATCGATGTCGATATGGCGCTACATGGCGGGCATACTGATTTAATCGAAGAGGGCTTTGATATCGGCATCTGGTTGGGAGAACTCAGCGACACCAGCCTGGTTGCACGAAAGCTGGCGCGATCACAATTGGTTGTCTGTGCGTCACCGGATTATCTGGCTCAGAAAGGCGTGCCGGAACAGCCTGAAGACCTGGAGGAACATAGCTGCCTGGTCAATTGGGCTATGGCACCGCGGAATAAATGGCTATTTAAAGGTGTGTTAGGTAAGCTCGAAATCAAGGTCAGTGGGCGCATGCAGGCGAATATGGCCGATCCTATTCGTATTGGTGCGATTAATGGCTTAGGTATCGTTATGCTGCCACGTTATATTGTGGGGCGGGATATTGAAAAAGGGAAGCTGCAACCGATACTGGAAGACTATGCCATTGATCCTATGCCCATTCATGCCGTTTATCCGCATCGAAAATATTTATCGACCAAGGTTCGGATATTTATTGAATATTTACAGGCCTGGTTACCAAATCGGGTAGGAATGATGGAATAATGCAGGAACAGGACAAGTGGGATCAAATTTACCGGAACCCGGATATAACGGCAGCGCCTGCAACTGTTTTGATGCAAAACGCCTGTTTATTGCCGACCGAAGGCACGGCTTTGGATTTAGCTTGTGGATTGGGCGGAAATGCGCTGTTTTTGGCACAACACGGCCTTGAAACTGAAGGCTGGGATATTTCTGCAGTGGCATTGGCTAAATTAGAAGACAAATCGCAGTCCGCTGGCCTGCGCATTCAGACAAAACAGGTTAAAATAATGCCCGAAACATTTCTACACCAGGCGTTTGATGTCATTGTAGTGAGCCGTTTTCTGGACCGATCTTTGGCATCGGCTATTATGGAAGCCTTAAAGCCTGGTGGCTTATTGTTTTATCAAACCTTTGTCGTCGATAAATTGACTCGTTCCGGCCCATCAAATCCCGACTATCTACTACAACGGAATGAATTGTTAACGCTGTTTGATGCATTGACCCTGGTTTATTACCAGGAGCTTTCCCGTATTGGCGATTTGAATGTTGGAAATAGAGATGAAGCATTATTTATTGGCCAAAAAACATAGAAAGAGATCATGATTGAAAACCTGAATCCAAAACAATGCTGGGAATTGCTTCAGCAAAATCCGAAAGCCGTTTTAATCGATGTCAGAACAGCGATTGAACATAGCTTTGTCGGGCATCCGCCTGGCGCTATTCATATTGCCTGGAAAGAATTTCCCGGGATGCAGTCAAACCCTGATTTTATTAAACAGTTAAAACAAACTGTTCCCGATAAAACGGCCCCTGTCCTGTTATTATGTCGCAGTGGCCAGCGCTCATTGGCGGCTGCACAAGCATTAGAGGCGGAAGGCTATCAGCATTTGATCAATATCGTCGATGGCTTTGAAGGGCCGTTGGATGACAACAAGCACCGCGGCACGCTTGGCGGCTGGCGCTACGAAGGTCTGCCCTGGGAACAGAGTTAATCCGCCTTTCTTTTTTAACCCCGCTGTATTTTTAGCTACTTATTATATTTTTAAACGTGATAGAAAAACTCAGAAACATTGCAATTATTGCGCACGTTGACCACGGTAAAACCACTTTGGTCGATCAATTATTAAAACAATCCGGTACCTTTGCCGCCCATGAAAAAGTCGATGAACGTATCATGGACTCAAACGATTTGGAAAAGGAGCGCGGAATAACCATTTTGTCTAAAAATACAGCGATTGACTGGAATGGCTACCATATCAATATCGTTGATACGCCAGGACATGCCGATTTTGGCGGCGAAGTCGAACGTGTGTTATCCATGGTGGATTCAGTACTGTTATTGGTGGATGCTGTTGATGGCCCGATGCCGCAAACGCGCTTTGTGACGCAAAAAGCCTTTGCTATGGGCTTGAAGCCGATTGTCGTGATTAACAAAATCGACCGGCCGGGTGCACGCCCTGACTGGGTTATTGATCAGACCTTCGATTTATTCGATAAACTGGGTGCAACCGATGAGCAACTGGATTTTCCGATTGTTTACGCTTCGGCCTTAAATGGCTATGCCAGTCTGACTGACGATGTGACAGAAGGCGATATGACCCCTTTGTTTGAAACCATTGTCGAGCAAGTCAGCCCACCCGATGTCGATGTCGATGGGCCGTTCCAGATGCAAGTGATCACTCTGGATTACAACTCTTATGTTGGCGTCATTGGTATTGGCCGGATCAAACGCGGTACGGTAAAGGTCAATATGCCATTGACCATTATCGATCATGAAGGCAATACACGCTCAGGCCGTATGTTGCAGATTTTTGGTTTTCATGGTCTGGAACGGGTGCCGGTACAACAGGCATCGGCGGGGGATATTATTGCCTTTACCGGTATTGATAAGTTACAGATTTCAGATACCTTGTGTGACCCTGATGCGGTAGAGGCATTGCCGGCCTTATCGGTGGACGAACCAACCGTCAGCATGACGTTTCAGGTCAATACCTCGCCGTTTGCCGGCAAAGAAGGCAAGTTTGTCACCTCCCGGCAAATTCGTGAGCGTCTGGAAAAGGAATTGCAGCATAATGTCGCCTTGCGGGTGGAAGATACCGATGATCCCGATAAATTCAAGGTTTCCGGTCGCGGTGAATTGCACCTGTCTATCCTGATTGAAAATATGCGGCGGGAAGGTTTTGAACTCGGTGTGTCGCGCCCTGAAGTCATTATCAAAGAAGTCGATGGCGAAAAACAGGAACCTTTTGAAATGGTTACGATCGAGGTGGAGGAAATTCATCAAGGCGCGATCATGGAAAAACTGGGTGAGCGAAAAGGTGACTTGCTGAACATGGTGCCGGATGGTAAAGGCCGGATTCGGCTGGAATACATGATGCCATCGCGCGGATTGATCGGATTCCAGACCGAATTTATGACGGCAACCTCAGGCTCTGGTCTGCTCTATCATGTCTTCGATCATTATGGCCCGATGAAAGCGGGCGAAGTCGGAACACGGCAGCGTGGCGTGCTGATTTCCATGGTGACGGGCAAGGCGCTGGCTTATGCCTTGTTCAACCTGCAAGAGCGTGGTGAATTATTCCTTGAGCATGCCGATGAAGTCTATGAAGGCATGCTGGTCGGTATTCATTCTCGCGCCAACGACTTGGTCGTTAATCCGACCAAGGCTAAACAGCTCACCAATATTCGAGCGGCCGGCACCGATGAAGCGCTGACCTTGACACGGATTCAGAAAATGACTTTGGAGCAGGCGCTGGAATTTATCGATGATGATGAGCTGGTGGAAGTAACGCCAAAATCGATCCGCTTGCGTAAAAAATTGTTAACCGAAAACGAACGCAAACGCGCCTCGCGATCCAGCTAATCGCTGAACGATTCACAGCAGGCATTAAAAAGGCCCAAAGCTTTAAGCATTTGGGCCTTTTTTATACAGCAAAAGAGACGGATCAGGTGTCTTGATCGGTCGATGCCGGTAAACGTTTTTCCAGTTCGGCTACTTGTTTTTCCAAGGCTTCCAGCTTGCTGCGCGTTTTTGCCAGCACGCCTTTCTGTACTTCAAATTCTTCCCGCGTAACCAGGTCGAGCTTGTCCAGTGCAGATTGCAGGATGGCGCGGAAACTTTTTTCCATTTCATCTTTGAATTGGCTCAAGCCGGGGGGCAAAGCGCCGCTTAATTTAGTGGCAATGTCTTCTATCGCTTTTGGATCAAACATAATGTTACTCGTCGTGAAGTTAAGTTGTTGGGGGCAAA
>CAYUAE010000043.1:0-9304 GCA_964442675.1 uncultured Methylomarinum sp. | reverse complement strand
TTTTGGATCAAACATAATGTTACTCGTCGTGAAGTTAAGTTGTTGGGGGCAAACCCAGCACCTCATGCTAATGGCTCATCCTCGTCATAAATGGCGAGCCATTATGAGGTGCTGGGTAAATGTTCCCGGCAGATTTTCTCGGTTTCTGCGGGGGTTAGTGGTAATTCAGTCAGTTTGCAGTGGTAATGGCTGTCAATTTCTGCAAAATGTTGACAGGTTTTACACAGGCCAAAGGATTTCGATTGGTTTGCCTGTTGCAAAGCGGTCAAGGTTTTTACCAAGGCATCCTCAATCGTTGTAAATTTTTCGGCTGCAATTTTTCTATCAATATGATCAAACAATTCAATTGAAGAGAAGTTTTCCACCAGTTGCTGACCGGCTTCGGTTAGCGTTAAATGGACGACGCGCAAATCGTCAGGGTCTGTGCGTTTTTCAATATAGCCTTTTCGTACCAGAATCTGAATGGATTGAGACACGGTTCCTTTGGTCAATCCCAGATATTCGGTGATTGCTGCCGGCGTATCGCTGAATTTATTGCATTGCGCCAGGTATTCCAGAATTTGACCATGGACCGGTTGCAGTCCATAAACGGCAAATTGTTTACGCTCTTCCGAACGGATCAAGGTGCTGATTCGCTCAATCAGATATAAGGTTTTTCGTGCATGCATTTTTCTATTTTAGCATAAAATAAAATGCTTAACCCAGCCTTGCTATTGCAGCACCATAAATCTATATATTATTTATCAATAACTTATGGTAATGGGTGGAGACAATAGCTAAAAATACATCATATAAGCATCGGCGTTCGTTTTGATGGGTTTCGCTGTCGCTCCACTCATTACCTTAATATTGGCACGTTACGTTGCTGGCAAGGCTTAAGTTAAATGCGAACAGCCTGCTTAAAAAACTCCGGCTGCGCCTTGCTGGCCTGGTGAATGTCAGCATTGTAATATTGGGTGGGAAAGGTTTTTTGTTCGGCATCGTGCCGACGAAAGTCAGATAAATCTGATTTTCCCGCCAAGGTGGCGCTCCACCAGCCGGAAGGATAGACACATTGCGGAAAAAACAGGGTTTGTAAATGAGAGAATCCCGCGGTGTGCATCGCGCCGCGCATATCGCTTAACAGTTTTAGATGATACAGTGGTGATTCACTTTGCTGAATTACGATGCCGTTTTCAGTCAGGCAATTAAAACAATCCCGATAAAAATCTTCGCTGAACAGACCTTCGGCCGGACCTACCGGATCAGTACTGTCGACGATGATAATATCGACGCTGTTCGGTGCAGCCTGTTTAACCCATTGAATACCGTCAATAAATTTGAGTTCTGCACGGGGGTCGTGATTCGATTCACACAGTGCCGGGAAATATTGTTCAGACAGTCGCGTCACCCGCTCATCAATATCGATTTGAATGACGCGCTCAACCCCGGGGTGTTTGAGGACTTCTTTTAAAGTTCCGCAATCGCCGCCGCCGATAATCCAGATATTTTTCGGGTCAGGATGGCTAAACAGTGCGGTGTGGCTCATCATTTCATGATAGAAAAAATTATCCCGGTCGGTCAGCATGACATAACCGTCGATAACCATCAGATTGCCGAATTTTTCGGTTTCATAGATTTCCAGAAACTGAAAATCCGATTGTTCTTCGTGTAATTTTTGTTTGATTTTCAGCGAAAAAGCTGAACCTTCGCTGGGGACAGGTTCAGTAAACCATGACTCATCAAGCATTTTTTGATTCCTGAATAATGGGTTAAGTTTTGTTTTTTAAATAATCCTGGCATAAATACAGCGCCGCAATCGAACGTGCTTCGGTGCATTCGCCAGAGGCGTGTAATGCAGGGAGATTATCCAGCTTCCAGGGGACGACTTCCAGTTCTTCGGGTTCATCACCGCTTAATTTGCTGGGATACAGGTCTTCGGCGATGACCACATCGATACAATGTTCCATATAGGCTGGCGCCAATGATAACGAGGTCAGGTGATGAAGTTTATGCGCTGCATAACCGGCTTCTTCCTGCAATTCCCGATTAGCGGCAGTCAGGCAGTCCTCCCCGGCATCGAGCTTGCCTTTAGGCAGGCCCAGTTCATAACGGTGTAAGCCGGCGGCATATTCTCTGACCAGCAAAACCGTTTCCGGGTCGAGCAAGGGCACGATCAGGACGGCACCATGGCCTTTTCCCCGGATCAGGCGTTCGTATTCGCGTTGCTCGCCATTTTGAAATTCCAGGGACACAGATTCCACATGAAATAGCTGGCTTTTGGCAATGGTTTTTCGGTGTAAAATTTTAGGTTTTTCGGACATCAATTATTATTTTTGTTCGCCATTAGCGGGTATTGTATAGGTGATTTTTGGCCGCGAAACGCATAACTCCACCGGCGTTATCAGCATTCAAATCAAGTATTTCAGGTACAATATAACAGCATAATCAACCGATAACATCAATGGATTATTTGTGACTACAAACGACTGGAGTACACAAGACGCCGAGAGCTTGTATGCCGTTCCATTCTGGGGCGAGGGCTATTTTTCAATTAACGCGGCAGGCCATGTTTGCGTCAAGCCACGGAAAGATTTTGAAACTCAAATTGATTTGTTTGAGGTGGCTCAAGACTTAAAAAAACGGCCGCTGTCGTTCCCTGTATTACTGCGCTTTCCCGATATATTGCGCGACAGAATTTTTCAATTGCATAAGGCATTTCAAGAAAGCTGCCAGCGCTATGATTATGGTGGGCAGTATCTGCCGGTTTATCCGATAAAGGTTAATCAGCAGGGTACGGTGGTGGAAAATATTATCGCGGCCAAAAATATCGGCCTGGAAGCGGGGAGTAAGCCGGAGTTACTGGCGATTTTGGGCTTATGCCGGCAGGGTGTAATTGTCTGCAATGGTTACAAAGACAGAGCCTATATCCGGATGGCCTTAATTGGCCAGAAAATGGGGCAAACGGTGTTCATTGTGATCGAGAAACCGTCAGAGCTGCCGCTTATTTTGCAGCAAGCGGATGAACTCGGTGTTGAGCCCTGCTTAGGCATAAGAATCCGGCTTTCCACCATCAGTGCCGGAAAGTGGCAAAACAGCGGCGGCGAAAAATCCAAATTTGGTTTGCATCCAGGCGATGTACTGGCCTTGATCGAGCGTTTGAAACAGGCTGGAAAGCTGGATGTTTTGCGCCTGATTCATTTTCATATGGGGTCGCAGATCGCTAATATTCATGATATCAAGCTGGCGCTGAAAGAAGCCAGCCAGTTTTTTGTGCAGTTACGGCGATTGGGTGTTCCGATTGCAACGATTGATGTCGGTGGTGGCCTGGGGGTTGACTATGATGGCAGTCATTCACGCCGGGAATGCTCGGTAAACTACAGCCTGGCAGAATATGCCGACAATATCGTCGGCACCTTTGCCGAATGCTGTCGAAAACAGGGATTGGCCCAACCGGATATTATTACCGAGTCAGGGCGCGCGATCACGGCACATCATGCGGTATTGATTACCAATGTCGCCGATGTGGAACGCTATCCTGAAAAAACGGCACAAAACAATGCCTGCAGCCAGCCTAATCTGTTGGAAACCTGGCATAACGTGCAGTTCGAAATCAGTGAGGCACGGCAAATGTTTGTACAGGGCGATATTGATTTGCACAGGCTGGCGAAACACGAACAGCAGTATATTCAGGCGATACAAATGATTCGCCGGTCGCTGGATGTGTCGATTTACAGTCACCGCGAAATTTTGCAGGAATTGGATGAAAAGCTGGCTGATAAGTTTTTCTGTAATTTTTCCTTGTTTCAGTCGATGCCGGATGCCTGGGGTATCGAGCAGATATTCCCGATTCTGCCGATTCACAGACTGGATGAAAAACCCGACCGGCGGGCTGTGATTCAGGATTTAACCTGTGATTCCGATGGGCGGGTAGATTTTTATGTGGAACGGCAGAATATCGAAAAAACATTGGCGGTGCATACGCTTAAAGACAATGAAATGTATTTGATCGGCTTTTTTATGCTGGGTGCCTATCAGGAAATTCTCGGAGATATGCATAATCTGTTTGGCGATACGCATTCTGTCAATATCGAACTGACAGAAGACAGTTATCGCATTACCGATTTTCTGGAAGGTGAGCATGTGAGTGATTTGCTCGATTATGTTCACATCAATCGGCAAACCTTGCAGCAGGCCTATGCAGAAAAACTGCAGGGCAGCGCGATACCATCTGGCGAAAAGGAGCGCTACCTGAATGAATTGTTACACGGCTTGAAAGCCTATACCTATCTGGAGAAATAAGATGCAAGCAGGCATGATTGGGCTCGGCGCCATGGGGACTGGCATGGCCAGCAATCTGGCCCGGGCCGGTTTTTTACAGGGTGTTTATAATCGTACTCAACACAAGGCCGAAAAATGGGCCAAAACATTGGCATGTCAGCATTATGCCACTATCTCTGAGCTGGTCGCCGATTGCAATGTGGTGTTTTTATGCGTCTCTGCCGATACCGATGTATTAGGCGTCGTCGAGCAAATTCAGCAGGCAGCCAAGCCTGGAACGATTGTGGTCGATATGTCTACGGTCAGTGTTGAAACGGCCAGGAAAGCTGCGGCAGTATTGGCTAAAAAACAGATTTATTTTCTCGATGCACCGGTTTCAGGCGGTGTGGAAGGGGCTAAAAACGCTAAACTGGTGATGATGGTGGGCGGTGATGAAGCGATATTGGATAAGGTCAGGCCGTTACTGGAAGCGATGAGTCAGCGTATCGCTTATATGGGACCAACCGGCAGTGGGCAGGCGACGAAGGCGGTGAATCAGATTATGGCGGCCGGCATCAATCAGGCCGTCACCGAAGCCTTAAGTTTTGGTCAGACCCAGGGGCTTGATATGGATAAGGTCATTGATGTTATTTCAGGCGGCGCTGCGGGTAACTGGTTTTTACAGCATCGCGGGCCGACAATGGTAAAAAACAGCTTTAAACCGGGTTTTAAAGTGGCTTTGCATCATAAAGATTTAGCCATTTGCCGGCAAATGGCTCAGCAGAAACAATTGACCTTGCCATTGCTTGAAAAAACACTTCAGGATTATCAGGATTTGATTGCGCAAGGTTTTGGCGAAGAGGATATTTCTGCCTTGTACCGCTTGCAGCAAAAGCCGGAATAACGCCGAATCCTGGAATAACTACGCTATTTTCCGCAGCAGCGTTTATATTTTTTGCCGCTGCCGCAAGGGCATGGTTTGTTCTTGCCTTCGTTGACTTGTTGGTTGGCACGGGAAACAGACTTGACCAGGCCATCAAGATAAAACCAACGTCCGTTCTTGTTTACAAAACGGCTGATTTCATGCATGACATACGGCTCACCATCCAGTGTGTAATGGGCTTTGAATTCGACAATACCTTTTTTATCATTTTTCGCGCCCTTCTTGCATTGAATAATGTCCAGCTGTGTCCAAACTACATCGCCTTCTTTGGAAAAGTCGATATGTTCCGGCTTTTTTTTGCTGGCATCATCCCAGGTGGCGAGTAAATAGGCTTCATTTTTTTGGGCGTAGGCGGTAAAGCGCGAGCGCATCAGCGCTTCAGCAGTCGTTGGATGGTCTTCGTGTACAATAAAGCGCTGACAACAGTCGGCACTGTTCATGCCTGAACCACACAGGCAGCTTAGATTATCCATTCAATGAACCCTATCGTGTCCCATAAACGACAATGGTTTTGCCGTGCGCGCTGATCATGCCCTTGTCCTGTAATTCTTTTAATACACGCCCCGCCATTTCTCGGGAACAACCGACAATGCGACCAATTTCCTGACGGGTAATGTAAATTTGCATGCCGTCAGGGTGAGTTATGGCATCGGGTTCTTTCGCCAGGTCCATCAAGGTTCGAGCAATGCGACCTTCAACATCCATAAAGGCCAGGTCACGATATTTACGGCTGGTAATCAATAAACGGGATGAGATCTGTTCGCCCAGCATATAAAGGATATCGGGCGCATAGTCACGCAATTCCCGTTTTAAGGCGAGGTGGAAGCGATCATAGGAAATCTCTGCAAGTTGACATTTACATCGGGTTTTAACGGTGACCTTACGGATTTCGCCACCTTTGAAAACCCCGACCTCACCAATAAATTCATGCTTGTTCAGATACGCCAGAATCAATTCATGGCCGGATTCATCTTCTACGCTGACACTGACCGAGCCATCGAGGATAAATAATAATTTATCGCCCTCGTCGCCTGGACGAATAATAATTTTTTTAGCCGGGTATGAACGGGTATGGCAGAGTCGTAAAAACTGTTCTAAAGCTTCAGTGTTGATCATATTTTCAGTTATCAGAGCCATAAATGTTTATTACCGTTTAATAAATAGCAGATTACTCGTTTTTTGCAGAGTTTTTGATGGGGCTGTATTTTTGTTTAAAGCGTATGGAATGCGTTAATATCCCGGTTTTTGGGATACATTGCAATATTCATCTGAAAAAAGCAATAAAAACACTCAAGTCATTGTAAAATTATACCCTTTGCATATGAAATTTTGGCATACCAGTGATTAATTTTTTGTCGAGGGCAAGGTGAAAAAGCGCTGCTGTAGCTACACTACAGCCAGGTTTTTCAATGCAGCCATCGGTAAAAAAGGGGAAGCTGGAATGACATAAATTTTATATGTCGAGAGTATATAATCTTTTTTACAGGAAAATCTATGCAAGCAACAATTAAATGGGTCGATGGCCGTATGTTTGTCGGTGAATCAGGAAGTGGTCATGCTGTGGTTATGGATGGCCCGCCGGATCATGGTGGTCGTAATATGGGAATTCGACCTATGGAAATGATTTTATTGGGCTTAGGTGGCTGCTCGTCATTCGATGTGGTGGAAATTTTGCAGAAAGGACGTCATGATATCGTCGATTGCACGGCGGAAGTGACCGCCGAACGGGTTGATGCCGTACCCAGCGTATTCAGCAAAATCCACCTACATTTTAAACTAAGGGGCAATAACTTAAAGCCTGCCGCCGTTGAGCGTGCGGTTAAATTATCGGCGGAAAAATATTGCTCCGCCTCCATTATGTTGTCCCAGTCTGTTGACATCACGCACAGTTATGAGGTCGTTGAACAATAACGCACAGGTGCATTGGTAGCGGAGATAAAGATTGAAAAAATTACAATTACATGGCTTTAACAATTTAACCAAGTCATTGAGTTTTAATATCTATGATATTTGTTATGCGCCTGAAAAGCAGCAGAAAGACTACATCGAATACATCGATGAAGCGTATAACGCCGATCGTCTAACGCAAATTCTAAAGGATGTCACCGAGATTATCGGCGCCTCCATCCTGAATATCGCGCATCAGGACTATGAGCCGCAAGGGGCCAGTGTCACCTTATTGATTGCTGAAGATGAAGTGATTCCTTCCGGCATGTTGACAGAATCGCCCGGTCCTCTGCCTGAGGCTGTCGTAGGGCATTTGGACAAAAGCCATATTACCGTTCATACTTATCCTGAAAGTCATCCGGACAATGGCATCAGCACCTTTCGTGCCGATATTGACGTCTCGACATGTGGTCAGATTTCGCCATTAAAAGCCTTGAATTATCTGATACACAGCTTTGAATCCGATATCGTGATCATGGATTACCGGGTGCGAGGGTTCACACGTGATGTTTTTGGGCATAAACATTTTATTGATCACACAATCAATTCGATTCAGAACTACATTGCTGAAGATACCAAGGAACGCTATCAGATGATAGATGTGAATGTGTATCAGGAGAATATTTTCCATACCAAGATGATGCTGAAAGAGACCAGTCTTGAAAATTACTTGTTTGAGAAGCAAACGGCTTTGAACGAAGCAGAAAAGCAAAGAATTCAGGCGCAGCTGGAAAAAGAAATGAAAGAAATATTTTATGGGCGGAATATCTGATATCGAATTAGATGTTGTGAACATTTCAATGGGCTGAAATCCTTTTTACGGGATTTCAGCATGAGTTTAGGCGAGTGTAAATGTGAAGCTTTTTAATAAAAATAAAGAAAACTCGACCAAGAGCCAACAGCCTTCTATCGCCATTTCCTCTCTCCAGCGGCTTATTCCAATTGCACAGTTAAATCAACAGCAGCTTGAAAAATTACCCATTAGAATTAAAAATTTTAAGGCAGGCCAGGTTATTTTTAATCGAGGTGAAATCATTGAATCTCTGGATTATTTGATGGCTGGCGAATTGTATTTAGACGGTGAAGGCGAAAAAGCATTTCAGATTGAGGCCGATACCTTTTATGCTTTGCATCCGCTTGCGAGTGGCCAGCATTATAATGTAACCGCGATTGTCAAGAAAGATGCTCAAATTTTGCAGTTGCCTGTACAAGCGCTCTCAGTTTGTCGGAAAATTTACCAATCCAATCAGACGAAAAAATTAAAAATTCCGGAATCTTTAAAAAATAATTCGGTCTTGCGGGGATTTTTGTCCAGTAACGACCTTAAAGTTCCTGCTTTGTCTAATGTCGTGTTTAAGCTTAGACGTGCGATTGAAGAAGATGCCGATTTGCCTACCATTGTAAAAATTATTAATTTGGATCCTTCTCTTTCGGCCAAGTTGATACAAGTTTCCAATAGTCCACTCTATCGAGGCGTTGCCCCGATTTCGAGTTGTTTAGCAGCAATCAACAGAATTGGTTTGAATGCCACCAAAAATATTATTACCAGTATTAGTTTGTCAACGCTCTATAGCATAAAGCATCGGGGGATTGATAAAATGGCAAGCAATTATTGGCAGCAAAGCGTCAAAATAGGCGCATTGAGTTATGTTTTGGCACGAGAACTCAAAGTCTGTAATCCTGATGAGGCGATGTTAGCAGGCTTAACCTGTCAAATCGGGGTTATTCCTTTTTTACGATACGTCGATAGTGTGGCTGATAATGAAATTGATCTCAGCGAGGTTGCAGCCGCTTTGCCCTTTGTCATTACTGCAATTAGCCAGATTGTGCTTAAAAGATGGAGTTTTCCTGATGAGATCAAAAATTTGCCTGTACAAATCAAAGACTGGTTCTTAATTGAGCAATCAGAACGCATAAAATTAGCCGATATTGTATTGTTGGCGCGTTATCATAGTCTGCTCGATGGCTCATTGAAGACAAAACTGCCTCCAATTACTGCATTGCCCAGTTTCTCACATCTAGAAAATGGAGCATTGACAGCGGATAAATCACTGAAGATACTGGTGGATGCGCAGCAACAAGTCCGTCAGGCGATGCAAATATTCCCACAGACTAGATAAGGCTAAGGAAATGACTCAGAAAAAAAGAATCTTAATTATTGGCGGTGTTGCCGGT
>CAYUAE010000042.1:0-14170 GCA_964442675.1 uncultured Methylomarinum sp. | reverse complement strand
AGTTTTAGGCAAACTGTCCAGCTGTTTTTTGGGAAAGATGTGTAGATAGTTATGATGGATTGACTCAACTCATTGATTATTAATTAAATAATGGCTGTGGGATGGGTGGAGCGATAGCGAAACCCATCCTACGGATTTTATTTTTATAAAAAATTCAATATGTTATATAACATTATACGCGCAGAATTCAGATTTATTTGCGTCCATCCTATATCACAACATAGCATCAAAAATACCAGTCTACCGAATTTAATCGTTTAATCAAATCGTCGAGCATCGACGGGTAATTTATTGAACAAAGAATGTTTTTCAATATGATAGTGCGGAGGATAAAAAACGCCGCCCAGATACAAGCCTTCGGCCGGCGCCGTCATGCCTCCCTGGGTGCGATCTTTAACCTGCAACAAATGACAGGTCCAGTCGACAGGACGCTTTCCTCTTCCTATGTCTATCAGGCTGCCGGCGATATTACGCACCATATGATGCACAAAGGCATTGGCCGAAATATCCATAATCACCTGATCGCCCTGCCGATAAACATCAATAAAATAAACCTGCCGACACGGGCTGACCGACTGGCAACTGTGTGCTCGGAATGAAGAAAAATCATGTTCCCCAACCAGGGCTTGGGCGGCCTGATGCATTTTTTCAGCATCCAGGGGGTGATAGCACCAGGTCACCTGATTTCGGCGCAGTGCCGATTTTACCTTGCGATTTAAAATGATATAGCGATAAAACCTGGCAATCGCACTGAAACGGGCATGAAAATCGCCCAGCGCCGGCCGCGCCCATAAAATACGCACATCTCCCGGCAACTGGCTGTTGCCGCCCATGACCCAGGCCTGTAAATCACGCACGCTATCGGTATCAAAATGCACCACTTGTTCCAAGGCATGTACCCCGGTATCGGTGCGGCCTGCACAAACAACGGTCACCGGATGATTGGCGATTTTAGCGAGTGCCGTCTCCAGCACACGCTGCACGGTGCGTTGCTCAGATTGACGTTGCCAGCCATTAAAATCACTGCCATCGTATTCAATTCCTAAAACAATCCTGGCCATACGCTAATGAATAAACACTCTGTCACCGGTTTCGACGATGTTGAATAATTGAATAATATCGGCATTTTTCATCCGGATGCAGCCATGTGATTTTGGTGACCCGTCAATAAAATGGTCGGGCGTGCCATGAATATAGATATAGCGCCAGGCAGAATCTTTATTGCCATAACGATTTTTACCCGGCTCCAAACCCGACAACCATAAAATTCGCGATAAAATCCAGTCCCTGTCTGGAAATTTATCCGCGACTGCAGCACTGTAAATTTCACCGGTTGGCCTGCGGCCGACAAAAACCGCATGTTGTGGCTGATGTGCGCCAATTTTTGCCCGAATGACATGCCAGCCCCTCGGCGTACACTCGCTGCCCATGCGCTCCCCTAAGCCATTTTTTGCCGTGGACACCGGAAAACTCAAAACAGGCATGCCGTTATCGATTACGCGCAATCGCTGTTCAGCGGCCAAGATATCCAGATAGCGCATCAGTCTTTGACAAACAAGGCAATGGATTCGACATGCGCGGTTTGTGGAAACATATCCATCACACCGGCCTTGACCAGTCTATAGCCTGATTCATTAACCAGAATACCGGCATCACGCGCGAGTGTGGATGGATTACAAGAGACATAGACAATCCGTTCCGGCTGCCAATAGTTGATATTGGGCAACACCTCAGATGCACCGGCGCGCGACGGGTCAAGCAAGATTTTATTGAAACCTTTTTTCGCCCAATCATAGTCACTGACATCTTTACTCAAATCGGCCACATGAAATTCGACATTATCGAGCTGATTTAACCGGGCATTTTCGCGAGCATGTTTCACCAGCGGCAAATCACCTTCCACACCGGTCACGAAACCGGCCTTTGTCGCCAGAGGCAAGGTAAAATTACCCAGACCACAAAATAAATCCAGTACCGAGTCTGTTTCGTTTAATTCCAGTGCGTCGATCGCCCGCGTCACCATTTTGCGGTTAATGGCATAATTGACCTGAGTAAACATGGCGGGTCGAAATTTAAACCGAATACCTTGCTCGGGCAGCGCATAATCGGGCATGACTTCCGCCTCACCCGGCAAGGGCCGAATCGTGTCAGGACCTTTCGATTGCAAACAAATAACAATATCGTGATCACGTTCAAATTCGGCCATCACTGCAATATCGTCCGCTGTTGGTGCTTCCAAGACACGAAAAGCCAGAACGCAGTCATTTTCACCAATGGCCACTTCAATTTGCGGAATTTTATCTTTAATGCTGAGCTTGCCAATCATGGCGGATAAATCCATCAGTTTTTCGCCGACAACAGGATGCATGACCTTGCAGCTTTCGATTTCCGCCAGAAATGGATTGCGCCGTTCCCTAAATCCAACTAACACGCGCCCTTTCTTTGCCACATACTTCACCCCCATACGGGCTTTGCGGCGATACCCCCAATGCGGCCCGGTCAAAGGTTCCCAGATTTGCGGAATATCGACTTTACCCAGTCTGGCGAACTGCTCCTCAAGCACATTCTGTTTGAACTGAATTTGCATCGCATCATCGACATGCTGAAAACTACAGCCGCCACAGACACCAAAATGCGGACATTCAGGTTCTACGCGATGTTCTGAAGCCGAAATCAGCTTATGCACCTTACCTTCGGCGTAATCGCGTCGGCTATCGGTATATACAAATTCCAGGGTCTCACCCGGCAAGGCCTCATCAATAAACACCACTTTACCGTCAACATGCGCCACCCCACGACCATCATGTGATAACGACTCTATTGTGACGGTGACAGGCTGTTCGGGCAGTTTTTTCTTTTTAAAGCGACGACGTGCCATTATTTCTGCACCCACTGACCGTTTGAGCGCTGATACCACCAGCCTGAATGTGCATGACTGATCCAGCGTTTGGCGAAAGTCTGCTGAATCTGGCGCGTCCATTCCGGATGGCCGTTAGCATTGGCGATGGCTTGATAAAGCTGCTGGCGGTCACTGTTTTCGGCCGCCACCAGTTTATTGACACGGTTGCGCTGACTCAGCGGCACCCCGGCCCGGGTGATCAAATAACCATCGTTCTTGATACCGACCCAACCCTTATCATACGCCTGTTTCAGGCTTGGAAAGCGTTGCTGCATGCGGGCTTTAATACGACGAATATCCGGACTGTTAATATCCAGATTGGCTGCCGCATGCACCGGCTCAATCAAAAAATCAAGACCATAGCCCACCCATGCCAGGGCTTTGTTGTGCCAGTTTTCCGGTGTTGATCGTGACTGCGGTGACGTTTCCGGACTCTGTTTTGTTTCCGGCTTATCGCCTTCCTGTTGAATCTCCTGAATAATCTGGTCGGCGACCTTTTCGGCAGCGGCAGCAGGAAAATAAATATTGATGGTAACGCAGGCGGTTAAAAACAAACCTGCAATAAAGCTGAGTGATTTCATAGCGTATCCGTTTTAAGTCAAAAAGAAAGGGTATGCTTATTGCACCACAACCTCGTCTGTCGCGCTGATGCGTTTTAAGCGCTGAATCAACACATCCCAATCCAAGCGGGGATTATAGCCGATTACATCAATTCTGGGCAGACCGCCACCTTTGATCAGATAATAGCCGTTTTTCGCAGCCTCAACCCCCATTACCTGACAGACGCCATCATGCAAATAACAACCAAAGCCCAGCTTGTCATAATAAAAAGTATCAAAAAAGCGCAAAAAACCTCGAGAAATCACATCGGCCGCACCACCACCCCCGATACTGGCGATATTTTCGACGGCTTTTTGGCTGATTCTATGCCGGGAATCATCGTCATCCGGCGTTCCAAACCAGGCATAAAAGGTTACCGGTTTCCAGTTTTCAAGATAAAGATCATGCACAAAGCCGGATAAGCGCCCTTCAATTTTACCGATCTGAAACTTTTGCGTAATTTGCCTTAAATCCAGATTTTCAAATTCAATATCGGTGTATAAACGTGGATAAAAACTGAACAGACCGGAGGAAGAGAGTTTTTTGATGACAATTTCACCACCGAAGACCTGAATAGCCAACTGTCCATCCAGGCGCAAGGTTTTATTTTGATAATGAACCGCAGGGATATAACCACTGATCGTCCCGGACAGCGGCGTTTTCCAATTTAAAGCATCGCTCAATTTTTCCAGCGAAAGCTTATTCAAGCGACCTTCAAAAAATACAGCCGTGTCATCGTTTTTTACGCCCTGAACGCTGAATTGTTTAATCGAAAATACACCATCAAGCATTTTCAAATCGGCAGGTTTAATTAATGCGACCTGCTTGTCAACCAGCTTAAAATCCAGTCGGCCGGCTTCGATCGGAATTTTTTTAATCTGTAACTGACGCCACTGAAGAAAAGATGGCATAACGGGGTCGTGTTTTTGCCAATGCAACTGGCCTGTGATGTGTTGCCCCAGAATATGATTGCCAGGCTGCGCTAAATCAATCTGTTTTAAATCAATATGCACAGCCTGAGCCTGATTGTGATGCAGCGTTAAATCGGCTGCCAGTTGCCCGTCCAGAGTCAAGTCAGAAGCCGCCGTACCTTCAAGAAAGGGCTTTAGATACCATTGTGTCACCTGCTTTAAATCATCGATCGTCACATGGCATTGCAGGCTCTTGTCGGAAGCGAGCTGCCCTTGCACCGTCAAGGCATCGCCCTGCTGCCATAACAAATCGTTTATCACCCACTGTTTGCTTACCCCCCCATACTCACCCTGTAGCGACAGCGTTAACGGCTGTTGTGGCGAAAAGTCCAGATAAACCGGATCAAAAAATACCGCCCCGGCATCCACTAGGGCTTGCCCGTGTCCGTGCCAACCGGAACGTTTCCGTCGCGCCGAAAACTGTATTGCCACGACCATGTTCTCGGTCAGCAGTTTGTCATGTGCAGTTTGAAGATTAAGCCGGCGCACTCTGCCGCTCAGTTGTATTGTCTTGACGTGTTGTTGAACACCGCTGATGACGGCATTAAACGCCACGTTACCGGCCACAGAACGAATAGCCGGCTGTTTCAGTATTTTCTGTATTTTTTGTAACGCCAGCGCATGACCTTTAATCACGGCTTTCCAACGCCATTGATTTTCCTGTACTTTGATATCGACTTTACCGCCAAACAGCTTTAAATGCCTGATATCCAGCACACCGCCTTGCTCATCGGCGCGCAGGGAAAATTCAAATGTCGGCGATGCCAGACGACTCGACGCAATGACACCTGTTCCATGGCGGCATGCCATTAACCCCGGCTGCATCACAAAATCCTGACATTGAATAGTCAAGGCATGAATATCTTGAAACACGGCGGGCAAACGCAACATGCCCGCCTGCAAATTCAGTTTTGGTGTTTCTGAGTTGAGCTGTGACAGCGATAATTCAGCCTTTTCAATACGCCAAAGCCGTTGCTGGACGTTATCGACAGACAATGTGAAACGCTCAAACGCCCAAGCCGGTGTTTGATAAATCAACACAAGCAGAGCAATACCTACAATGCTTGGCCATTGACTTGCCTTGCGTTGAATCGTTACAGCAAGGCAAACAGGCATACCCGCGTTAAGAAAAAACTCCGGTTGAAAGATAACGATCGCCTCGGTCGCAAATAATGGCGACAATCAGCGCATTTTCGATCTCTTCGGCCAATTTTAATGCCGCACAAACCGCACCGCCTGAAGACACGCCGGCAAAAATACCTTCTTTTTCAGCCAGGGCGCGAGTCGTTTGTTCGGCGGACTGCTGATCAACATCAATAATACGATCTACCCGTTTGGCATCGAATATTTTAGGTAAATATTCCTTAGGCCAACGCCGGATACCCGGAATTTTAGAAGCGCCTTCCGGCTGCACACCAATCACCCGTATATTTGGGTTCTGTTCTTTCAGATAACGTGAGGTTCCCATGATGGTGCCGGTGGTACCCATGGCGCTGACAAAATGGGTAACCTGGCCCTTTGTATCGCGCCAGATTTCAGGCCCAGTGCCTTCATAATGCGCCTTAGGATTGTCAGGATTGGAAAATTGATCCAGAATCCGGCCTTTTCCAGCCGCCTGCATTTCTCGCGCCAGATCAATGGCGCCCTCCATGCTTTTAGCGGCAGGGGTCAGGATAATTTCGGCGCCATACGCCTTCATCGAGGCAAGACGTTCGGCGCTCATATTATCCGGCATAATCAAGGTCATTTTATAGCCCTTGATGGCCGCAACCATCGCCAGGGCAATACCGGTATTACCACTGGTCGCTTCTATCAAGCGGTCGCCCGGTTTGATTTCACCCCGCAGTTCAGCCTGTTTAATCATGCTCAAGGCTGGCCTGTCTTTGACCGAGCCGGCCGGGTTATTGCCTTCCAGCTTCACTAAAAGAGTATTGCCATTAGCCACCGCCAGCCGCTGTAACCGAACCAGGGGAGTATTGCCTACAAAGGCTTCAATGGTTGGAAAAGACATCATTCAACACTCGTTTCGCTGACACTTTCTGCTTTTTTACGATAGCTTTCGATCTGATCGAAGTTTAAATAACGATAGGTATCCTCTTTGCTGGCATCAAGGCTGTTCATATACTGCTGGTATTCTTCCGGTGTTGGAAGACGCCCTAACAGTGAACTGACGGCAGCCAGTTCGGCCGAAGCCAGATAAACATTCGCGCCATTGCCCAAACGATTCGGAAAATTACGTGTCGAGGTAGAAACGACGGTCGCATTGTCTGCCACCCGTGCCTGATTGCCCATACACAGTGAACAGCCCGGCATTTCAACCCGCGCACCCGCCTTGCCGAAAATGCTGTAATAGCCTTCTTCGGTCAATTCGGCCTGATCCATCTTGGTTGGCGGCGCAATCCACAGACGCGTGGGCAACGCCTCGTTTTTCTGCGCCAGTAATTTGCCGGCGGCACGGAAATGGCCGATATTGGTCATACATGAGCCAATAAAGACTTCATCAATTTTCGTGCCTGCAACCTCTGATAACGGTTTGACATCATCAGGGTCATTCGGACAGGCCAGTAACGGCTCTTTGATGTCTGACATATTGATTTCGATGATTTCGCTGTATTCCGCATCGGCATCCGGCTCCAGTAAAACCGGATTTTGCAGCCAGTGTTCCATCGCCTCGATACGCCGCTGCAGCGTTCTCGCACTTTGATAGCCTTCGGCAATCATCCATTTCAGCAAGGTAATATTCGAGCGCAGATATTCTGCAATCGGTTCTTTGTTCAAGCGGATGGTACAGCCCCCGGCCGAACGTTCTGCCGAAGCGTCGGATAATTCAAAGGCTTGTTCGACTTTCAGATCAGGTAAACCTTCGATTTCAAGAATCCGACCGGAGAATACATTCTTTTTGCCCTGTTTTTCCACCGTCAACAAGCCACGCTGAATCGCAGCATAAGGAATCGCATTGACCAGGTCACGCAGGGTAATACCCGGCTGCATTTCACCGGTAAAACGCACCAGCACCGATTCAGGCATATCCAGTGGCATCACACCCGTTGCTGCCGCAAACGCGACCAACCCTGAACCTGCAGGAAATGAAATGCCAATCGGAAAACGGGTATGTGAATCACCACCCGTGCCCACGGTATCCGGCAGCAACATGCGGTTTAACCAGGAATGGATAATGCCATCGCCGGGACGTAAGGAAACACCGCCGCGGTTAATGATAAATTCCGGCAAGGTATGCTGCATTTCCACATCCACAGGTTTTGGATACGCTGCGGTGTGACAAAACGATTGCAGCACCAAATCGGCTGAAAAACCGAGGCAAGCCAGGTCTTTTAATTCGTCACGCGTCATCGGCCCAGTCGTATCTTGTGAGCCTACGGTCGTCATATGCGGTTCACAATAGGTGCCTGGACGTACGCCTTCAACGCCACAGGCCTTACCGACTATTTTTTGTGCCAGCGTGTAGCCTTTGCCGCTATCTTCCTTGCTTTCAGGTCGGCGGAACACTTCAGATGGCCCAAGCCCTAATGCTTTACGGGCGCGGTCGGTCAATCCTCTGCCGATAATCAGTGGAATGCGACCACCTGCGCGGACTTCATCCAGAATGACATCGGTTTTCAGCGTGAACGTTGTCAGCACCTCATCGCTGTCATGACGCTTGATTACGCCTTCATAAGGATAAATGTCGATGACATCGCCCATCTGTAATTTGGAAACATCGCATTCAATCGGCAAAGCACCCGAATCTTCCATGGTATTGAAGAAAATGGGCGCGATTTTTCCACCGATACAAACGCCACCGGCACGTTTGTTCGGAATATAGGGAATATCGTCGCCAATATGCCATAACACCGAGTTCGTCGCCGATTTACGGGAAGAGCCGGTACCGACCACATCGCCGACATAGGCCACAGGAAAGCCTTTCTCTTTTAAATCCTTGATTTGCTGCTCGGCATTGGTAATGCCTTCACGCGGCATCTTCAGCATGGATTTGGCATGCAACGGAATATCAGGCCTCGACCAGGCATCCTGCGCCGGTGACAAATCATCGGTATTGGTTTCGCCCGGGACTTTGAATACGGTAACGGTCAATTTTTCAGGCACTTCAGGCTTGGTGGTGAACCACTCGGCATCGGCCCAGGATTGCAGTACCTGTTTGGCGTATTGATTGCCCGCATCGGCCTTTTCCTTGACATCGTGGAAAGCGTCAAAAATCAGCAAGGTATGCGACAAGGCCTTGGCCGCAATCGGTGCCAGTTTTTCATCGTCAAGCAAGTCAATCAATGGCGCAATATTAAAACCACCCAGCATCGTACCGAGTAATTCAGTCGCGCGTTCAGGCGTTAAAATCGGCGACGTTGCCTCACCCTTAGCGATCGCCGCCAAAAATCCCGCCTTGACATAAGCGGCATCATCCACACCGGCCGGCACCCGGTTTGTTAACAAATCCAGCAGAAATTCTTCTTCACCGGCAGGCGGATTTTTAATCAATTCAACCAGTTCCGCGACTTGTTTGGCATTCAGCGGTTTTGGCACAATGCCTTCGGCGGCACGTTCTTCAACGTGTTTACGATATTCTTCTAACATATTCATCTGTGCTGACCTTAACGTCTTGTTTCAACGTTGATAAATCCAGCACCTCGCCCTGAAGGACACTATTTTCTTAAAGAAAATAGTGCGCCTTTTCATCCTCGCCATCAATGGCGGGATATTATGAGGTGCTGGGTAAAAAGCAAAACGCATTATCGCCGCCACTATCTAAGCGCCAATAATGCGTTTAAAACAATGTAAATAACCTGTCTCGTTAATCAAGCGCGTCGATAATCGCCTGTCCCATTTCGACCGTACCGCAACCGGAATCAGGATTCAAATCTGGCGTGACATGCTTTCCTTCGTTGATGACTTTCTCAATCGCCTTTTGCATTTTAATCGCGGCATCATTTTGTCCAAGATACTTCAGCATCATGACGCCCGCCATCAAAACTGCGGTTGGATTAGCCAGGTTTTTACCGGCGATGTCAGGTGCACTGCCATGCACGGCTTCAAACAAGGCGGCATCCTCACCAATATTCGCGCCAGGAATCAGGCCTAGCCCACCGACCAGACCTGCTGTCAAATCCGATAAAATATCGCCAAACATATTGGTACAGACAATCACATCAAATTGAGATGGGTCCATCACCATGTGCATACAACTTGCGTCGATGATTTTTTCATCAAACTGAATATCGGAATGTTTTTGCGCCACTTCCCGCGCCACATCCAGAAACAGGCCCTGAGTGAATTTTAAAATATTGGCTTTATGGCAAACGGTGACTTTTTTACGGTTGTTTTCGCGCGCAAATTGAAACGCGTGTTCGACAATTCTTTCTGAGGCAGAACGGGTAACGACGGCCAGACTCTCGGCAATGTCATGTTTACGGGTCAGAAAATGTTCCAGGCCACAGTATAAACCTTCGGTATTTTCCCGTACCACGACAATATCGACATTTTCGAAGCGGGTTTTGACACCGGGCCAGCTTTTGGCTGGACGCACATTGGCATATAAATCATAGCGCTGTCTTAATTCAACATTGATACTTCTGAAACCACTGCCGACCTGAGTCGTTAACGGGCCTTTGAATGCAACGCGTGTTTTTTCGATAGATTCCAAGGTCGCTTCCGGTAATGGTGTGCCATATTTTTCAAAGGCGCCCATGCCGGCTTCCGCTTCCTGCCACTGAATTTTTGCACCGGCCGCCTCAATCACACGTACCGCAACATCCATAATAGAAGGACCAATTCCATCACCTTTAATTAACGTGACGCTTTGCATTCAACTCTCCTGAAATAGTAAATAATAACGCCTTATCATACACATTTTTAGCGCTTTTTTGTAGCCGATACCCGCCAACGCATCACTTTGGATGTAAACCAGATTCAAGCATCTGGTCGGCTATTTGTATCATGTCTTCAAAAACAGTCTTAAGTTCTTCGGTCATAGATTCTGCCTGCTGGAATTGTTCTTGCTGACAATAAACAAAAGCCTCATCCCTGGTTTTCAGCAGCTGTTGATAAGCTTGTTCTAATTGTTGAAAACCTGAATCCGCAAAAAAATGTTGTTGTTTAAACTGCATTATCCAGTTTTCAAGCGGGCAAATTTTATTGACTTTGATCGAACTGCCATCTTGCATTTTCACATTAGACTCTATTTTGTGTAAACATTTATTCAGCCAATGCTGTGCGATTAATTTGAACAAATCCATTTTGCTTTCCAGTATTGATCGTGATGTTGAGCCATACTGCCGCCATCTGGCATTGGGCTGATAATCCTTAAACCAGGCTAAAAATGCATCCGCTGGCATGGGTTTGGCAATACCATAGCCCTGAGCTTTTTGACAGCCCATCATCAACAGTATCAAACCATGATCTTCAGTTTCCACTCCCTCTGCAATCAACTCGCGATTAAAAGCGGAAGCCAATCCAACCACCCCTTCGACAATAGCCATATCGCTGGGATTATCCAGCATATCTCGGACAAAACTTTGATCAATTTTAACTGTATCGGCATTCAAGCATCTTAAATGAGTCAATGAGGAATAACCGGTACCAAAATCATCAAGTGCCACTTTTACACCCAGATTCTTTTGACAGCTTTCAATAATCGAGTTAATACGAGAAACATCCTCCAATGAGGAGGTTTCCAAAATCTCCAATTGCAAACATTGGGAATCAACAGCTGAAAATTTGATTAAAAGTGCCTCAAGGTCTGCACAAAATGTTTTACCCAGTAAATGATACGAGGCAATATTGACACTGATCTCCATCTTAACACCCTGTTTTCTCAAACTATCAAGCTGTTTCAAGGCTTGCTCAATGACCCAGTTACCGATCACAATTTCCAGATCGGTTTGTTGAATAATCGGCAAAAAATTGACGGGTGGAATAATACCTTTGTCTGGATGAATCCAGCGAATCAAGGCCTCTGCGCCAAAAACTTTCCCCGTTATCATATTGACTTTGGGTTGATAATATAACTGAAATTGCTGGTCGTCCAATGCCTGGCGTATTGCGCTTAATTGTTTGTGTTTCTCGATTTTTTCCTGATCTCGCTCAGGGTTAAACAAGGCATAGCCTTTCTTACCCGCTAATTTGGCCTGATACATAGCTTTATCGGCATGTCGCAACAGAGTATCAAAATCACTATCATCATCTGGATAGAACGTCACGCCAATAGATAACGTGACCAGACAGCTCTGATTGTTAATCATAACTGGTGAAGACACGGCTTCCTGAATCCGTTCCAATGTCTTTTTACATTGTTCAAAAGAGGTCACGTCATTGAGGAGCAATACAAATTCATCACCACCTAAACGCGAAACAGTGTCGTCTTCTCTAAGATTCGATTGAATCCGCCTGGCAATCTCTACCAACAGTTTGTCGCCAGTTTCATGACCATAGGTATCATTTATAGGTTTGAAATTATCCAAATCCAAAAAGCAAACAGCCAGTTTAGTGCCGTTGCGCTTGCAATGTGAGCGCGCTTGTTTGAATCGATCGGCAACTAACGCCCGATTTGGTAATCCCGTCAACAAATCATAGTGCGCCATGATTTCCAACACTTCTTGCTGAGTGATGTTTTCGGTAATGTCTGTGCGAATCGCAATATACTGAACGGGCTTGTTATTTCGTCCTAACTCAGGAACAACCGTGGTTCGCACCCAGAAATAATCCCCTTGTTTGTTTTTATTCTTGACATCACCATGCCAGACCTTGCCCTGTGTAATCGTATCCCACATATCCTTGATCTGGTTTCGAGAATAGTCCTCAGCCTTAATAAGCCTATGATTTTGTCCAATCAGTTCCTCCTTTGAATAGCCTGTTGCCTGACAAAATTTATCATTAACATAGGTAATTTTACCGTCAACATCTGTCATTGAAACGATAGAGTGCTCATCCATGGCCTGTTTTTGGAACTCAAGCCTTCGATTGAGCAAACGATATTTTTTTAAGGATTGTCTTAATCGCAGCCAAAATACAAGAAGACCGATCACTAAAATAAAAAAATTAATATAGAACCATTTTTTAACCTGTGCAGCGTTATAAAAATCTTTCTGAAAATCAGCGTTATAAACCAATAAATTTTGATCTATCGTTGTAGTAATTGAATTATCCAGCAGTTTTTTATTGAGACCCTGTATTTTTTCAGCGTAACGAATCAACACCTGCATATGATTTAGTAAACGCTGGAAATCATCAAACATTGGTTCGGAAATTTTTTGAACTTGTAATTCAAATGACTGTATAGCTTTCAAAACAGCATCTCTTTGTTGCTGTTTTGCAAAGTCCAGTGTAAACAATAACGCTTTACGCTCCAATTGTGTTAACACGTTGGCAAGCTCGGTTTCTTGTTCTGCAAGCAGCTTCTGTTTCAATAACAAACTGTCCTTGGTAAAAAACGATAAAGCGTTACGGTAAACAACGTAACTCGACTTGATTTGTGAAACAATAGCTAAAAAATCATTGATATGCGTGCGAAGATTATCGGCTTGAGAATCAGCGGGTAATTGTTTTTGCAATCGCTCTAATTTTATCTCCAATTCTGCAACCGAATCGAAATGACTCATTCCATCATTTTCCACCATTAACAACTTTGTTATCAATGATGAAACCGTTTGCTGTACGGCTATTATTTGATAAATACACTGTTGATGACGTTGATAATTGACCTCACTTTTTAGATAAAGTCCTGTTGCAATCCCGAACAGGGATAACAAAAAAACAATAATTGCAATTTCCCCCCATCTTTTTTTCATAAAGTCTTCTCCAGGGTCCATTTTAAATAGAGAGATACCCAGTGTTGCGCAAAAACGGTCTCGCAAACCGTAAAAGCCACCAAAAGGAGAGCGATTAAAATATGGTTAATACCTTGTTTCGAGGTCATTGTGATGACAAAAAGTAAGATTTTTGAA
Source organism: uncultured Methylomarinum sp. (assembly GCA_964442675.1). Taxonomy (GTDB): domain Bacteria; phylum Pseudomonadota; class Gammaproteobacteria; order Methylococcales; family Methylomonadaceae; genus Methylomarinum. The sequence continues at coordinate 749 of CAYUAE010000042.1, read as the reverse complement.
ATATCCTATCAGCACAAAATCGGATACATTATAAATTATGGCCTAATCGCGCCGCATGCCGCTCGCGATTTTGCTGACGCCTGGCTTCACTTTTGCGCAGCAACACATAAACGGCGGCGGAACCGCCGTGATGCTTCATGGCCGAATGGAAAACCTGTACCTTTTCCAGGTCGACCAGCCATTGATTCAGATAACTCTTAAGCTGGCAGCCATTGCGACCACGCCCAAAAACGATCAACAAACTACGCAAATTATTCTGCTCACAGTCATCGATAAAACGAGTCAGTTCATCACGCGCCTGAGCGGGTGTATGTTGCTGCAGATTCAATGTCGCTTCCAGTGAATATTTACCCAGACGCAGGTTTTTGAACACGCCTTGCTGAATACCCTCGCGCTTAAAACTTAACCAGTCGTCCGCCTGTAACTGTTTTCTGAGTACCAGCGATAGCGGCGCCCAGACATCTTCTTTCGCTTTTTCGGCCGCTTGCCTGCGATAATTCTGGTTTATGCGTTGTTGGCGTGATTTAATCAATACCTTCTGCTCGGTATTCAGCGGGATGACATCACCCATTTCCTGGTTGAACAATGCTCTGTCCTGGTCGGTTAAACTTTCTTTTTTCATGGCGTTCTCCTGAAAACAGGTTCTGACAACATGTGATAACTATTCAGCATATTTAAAGAAGTTGTTTAAATTACTGATGTTACGCGGCGGCTCTTTAATTTCATTTCCATGATCCAAGCTATCTCTG
>CAYUAE010000041.1:0-14377 GCA_964442675.1 uncultured Methylomarinum sp. | reverse complement strand
TAACGGGGTGCTATCCAAACAACAGGACGTGCGTTTGCCATGCATGGTATTCGGACTTAGCCTGCTTGACTGAAAAAATACAATAAACCAAACAAGCCGATTTCCACGAAAGCGATGGCCCAAAAGTACAACACAAACAACATCAGTTTGATGCCAGGTTCTACTTTTTTCTTTCGACACAGCAGGAAGCCACCAATGGCGGCGATGATGAGCAAAGCGATCAGACCGAGAATATAAGGACTCATGTTAATCCCGTGGTGGTGGCGGGGCGATGACTTCCCGGCTGCCGCCGGCTTGTGGCGGACTGACGACGCCTTGGGCTTCCATTTCCTCAATCATTCGCGCGGCGCGGTTGTAGCCCACTTTAAAGCGGCGTTGTACACTGGAAATAGAGGCTTTACGCGACTCTGTCACAAAAGCGACGGCTTCATCATACAGGCTGTCCAATTCACTGTCTCCACCGCCTGTATGGGCATTGCCGTCATCGCTGCGTTCCTGGGTGATTTCCTCAAGATAATTGACAGGGCCGGTCTTTTTCAGAAATTCGACCACGCGGTGAACTTCGTGATCATCAACAAAGGCACCGTGGGCACGGATGGGAATACTGGTGCCGGAGGGCAAAAACAGCATGTCACCATTGCCAAGCAAGGCTTCTGCACCGGATTGATCGAGTACCGTGCGCGAATCGATGCGGGATGAAACCTGGAACGAGATACGGGTTGGGATATTGGCTTTGATAAGCCCTGTCAAGACATCAACCGACGGCCGCTGTGTCGCCAGAATCAGGTGGATACCCGCAGCACGGGCTTTTTGTGCCAGTCGGGCAATCAGTTCCTCCACTTTCTTGCCGACGATCATCATCATATCGGCTAATTCATCAATGACGATGATAATGCTGGGCAAAGGCTCTAGTGTCGGCACCTCAACATCTTCGAGTAAAGGGTCGGTATTTTGGAACAAAGGGTCTGCAATGGGCTCGCCTTTCGCATTGGCTTCTTTGACGAGCTGGTTGTAACCGGCGATATTGCGCACACCGAGTTTCGACATCAATTTATAGCGGCGCTCCATTTCTGCGACTGACCAGCGCAAGGCATTTTGTGCATCTTTCATGTCGGTCACAACGGGCGTCAGCAAATGTGGAATGCCTTCGTAAACCGATAGTTCCAGCATTTTGGGGTCAATCATGATCAGGCGAACCTGTTCTGGTGTGGATTTGTAGAGCAGACTCAAGATCATGGTATTGATGGCGACAGATTTACCGGAGCCGGTGGTTCCGGCAACCAGGGCGTGTGGCATTTTTCCAAGGTCTGCCATGACCGGGTTACCGGAAATATCTTTACCCAGCGCGAGGGTCAGCATGGAGCGGGATTTTTCAAAGGCTTTGGAACCCAATAAATCCTGGAGCGGTACAATTTCGCGTTCCTGATTGGGAATTTCCAGGCCAATGACTGATTTTCCTTCAATCACTTCCACTACGCGCACGCTGGTCACCGATAAACCTCGCGCCAAATCTTTGGCCAGCGAGGTTATACGGCTGACTTTGACGCCGGCCGCCAGTTGCAATTCAAAACGGGTGATAACAGGTCCCGGCAATACGGCGACGACTTCAGCGACGATATTGTAATCCTGTAAAACATCTTCGACCATGCGGGACAATTCTTCCAGTTCAGACTGGGAATAGCGTTTGACCTTGGTTTCTCGTTTTTCCAGCAAAGACAAAGGTGGCAGCGCACCAGACAGGTTTTTTTCATCGAACAAATCGATCTGTTTTTCTTTGATGCTGCGTTTACTGACTTCAACTGCATTCAGGCTCGGTGCAATCTTGAGTTTTGATTTTTTTGCCGGTTTTTCTTTTGCGGCAGGGGCAGGCTTTTTCGCTTTTTTGGGGGCGATAGTCGGTTTTTGCCGCCGGTTTTGCCAAAAGTCCTGTCCTTTTTTGGCCAGAAAACGACAGAGGATCAAGGTTAATTTGCCCACATTATCCATCACGCCAAACCAGGATAAGCCGGTGAATAAGGTAATACCCGCTAAAAATATGGCCAATAACAGCAAGGTCGCACCGGAATCACCGAGTAATATAATCAGGTGATCACCGATTTCCTGACCGATAATGCCGCCGGTCGTGGTCGGTAATTCCAATGGAACACGTAACAGGTGTAAATAAAACAGCGCCGCACCCGACAAAATAGTTGCAATAAAACCGCTCCAGCGAATGGCCAGTGTCCAGCGATTGTTTTCCCGTTTGGCCTGGGTGTAGGTCAGATAACCATGCCAGAACAGCATCACTGGGAATAAAAAAGCCATCAGGCCAAAAAAACTGAGGCTGAAGTCTGATAGCCAGGCGCCGATGACTCCACCGGCGTTTTTGATGACAGGAGATGTGCCGCTATGTGTCCAGCCGGCATCTTCATGACTGAATGTGGCCAGGGAAATTAAAAAAAACAGCGCCAGACTGGTAAAAAATAAAAAAGCGACTTCACGCAAACCGCGTATGGTGGTTTCTTTTTCGATAACTGCAACCATGATTTGCTACAAAAAATGTTTAATAAAACATCATTATAGATTATTTATCGGATATTTCACCTTAAGAGATTCTTAGTTTGTGACGGCGATGATGCCTGAATGCTGTCGTAAAAGACCGTCGTAGCGACCTGGCAGGGTTTAATGCACTACTTATACGCCGTATAATGGCAAGTTGACTGTTTAAATGGAGTATAAGGAAATGGCTGAAACAAAGCACTGCAAATTATTGATTTTAGGTTCTGGCCCTGCCGGTTATACCGCCGCGATTTATGCCGCGCGGGCTAATCTGAATCCGGTTTTGATTACCGGCATGGAGCAAGGTGGGCAACTGACGACGACGACCGACGTCGATAATTGGCCGGGGGATGCCGATGGCGTGCAAGGGCCTGAGCTGATGGCCAGAATGCAGCGCCATGCCGAACGATTTGAAACAGAAATTATTTTCGACCATATTCATACCGTTGACTTAAAACAGCGTCCGTTCATGTTGCAGGGCGATGCGGGCCATTATACCTGCGATGCGTTGATTATTGCGACCGGCGCATCGGCCAAGTATTTGGGGCTGCCTTCGGAAGAAGCCTTTAAAGGTAAAGGTGTTTCGGCCTGTGCGACCTGTGATGGCTTTTTCTATAAAAACAAGCCCGTTGCGGTAATCGGCGGTGGCAATACAGCCGTGGAAGAGGCGTTATATTTATCCAATATCGCGTCAAAGGTGACCGTGGTGCATCGACGTGACAAATTTCGCTCAGAAAAAATTCTGGCCGATAAGCTGATCGAAAAGTCCAAAACCGGCAATGTCGAAATCTTGTGGAATCATGTATTGGATGAGGTGCTCGGTGATGATATGGGGGTGACCGGTATCCGGGTCAAAAATGTTCAGGATGGATCGACCCGTGAAGTGGATGTACATGGCGTTTTCATTGCCATTGGTCATCAACCGAATACGGCCATGTTTGAAGGCCAGTTAGCTATGGAAAATGGCTATATTGTGGTGAACAGCGGCTTGAAGGGAAATGCGACGGCGACCAGTGTAGAGGGTGTATTCGCGGCCGGTGACGTGATGGATCAGGTGTATAAACAAGCCATAACATCGGCAGGTGCAGGCTGTATGGCCGCTTTGGATGCGGAAAAATATCTGGATGCTCTGGACGAACAATAAGCATTGAACATGCCGTTACAGATGCTCAATCCATTTGACCCGCAACAGCCCTTTCCAGATCCGGAGACGGCATTAACCGAACCGAATGGACTGCTGGCAGTGGGCGGCTGTTTGTCGATACAACGTTTGTTGAATGCTTATCAGCACGGCATTTTTCCCTGGTTCAATTCTAACGAACCTATTTTATGGTGGTCACCCGATCCGCGGCTGGTGATTGTGCCTGGCCAGGAAAAAATATCCCGCAGCCTGAAGAAGACACTGCGTAAAGGCATTTATCGGGTGACCTTTGATCAGTGTTTTTCTGAGGTCATGACCGCCTGTGCCGCGCCGAGGCAAAATACGGATGAAACCTGGATTACCGAAGAGATACTGGAGGCCTACCAACGGTTACATCGGCATCATATCGCGCATTCAGTGGAAGTTTGGAACGGTGATGTGCTGGCAGGTGGGCTGTATGGCGTGGCAATCGGCCAGGTTTTTTTTGGTGAATCCATGTTTCATCGGCAAACCGATGCCTCCAAGGTGGCGTTTGTTACCTTGATGGCACATTTGCAGCAATGGGGCTATCAATTGGTTGATTGCCAGGTTCGCAGCGAACATTTAGTGAGCCTGGGCGCCAAAGAGATACCGCGTGCGCAATTTAATGCCCTGTTGCAGCACTATTGCTCAGACAAGGTTTCTGATAGGTCTTGGGAAAACTCATGATATCGGTTCCTTTATTTCTGACCGAACCGCATGAATGCAGTTATCTTGATGACCGAGCGGCGCAGACAGTGTTTGTGCATCCGAGTTATCCAGTCAATACGCCTGTCTATTCACTTCTGATAGAAAAAGGTTTTCGGCGCAGTGGCGATGATGTCTATGCGACGAAGTGTCCGAGCTGTACCGCTTGTTTGTCTGCACGGATTCCTGTGTCCAGGTTTAAACCCGACCGGCGGCAGCGGCGCTGCTGGCGTAAGAATCATGAAACGCACACAATCATAAAAAATGCTCAGTTTGATCCGCGGCATTTCGATTTATATCTCAAATATCAAAACTTCAAACACCCGGGAGGCTCTATGGCTGAGGTGGATGAAGCAGAATATAAACGTTTTTTAAGCAGTTCCTGGTGTGATACACGGTTTGTCGAATTCTGGCGACAAGACCAGCTGATGGCCGTTGCCGTCGTTGACTTTTTAGGCGATGCATTGTCCGCAGTGTATACCTTTTTTGAACCCGACCTGGCCCATTTCAGCCCGGGCACCTATGGGGTATTATGGCAAATAGACTATGCCAAAAAGCATGCTATGGATTATGTCTATCTGGGATACTGGATCAAACAGTGTCCGAAAATGAGTTATAAAAGTCAGTACAAGCCACTGGAAATATTAATTGGCCAACATTGGCGCATGGCAGGAGAATGACGATGGTTGCTGAAACGTTAAAATTGCGTCGGGTCGATATCGACACTTATCACGAAAATGTCGCTTATTTGAATCGGCAATGCCCCGTTTATCGGGCCGAAGGCTTTCAGGCGTTATCAAAAATCGAGATCAGAACCAATGGTAAGCGTGTGATGGCGGTTCTGAACGTGGTCGATGATGATGCCATCGTACAGCCCGGTGAATTAGGATTATCGGAACAGGCTTTCGAAAACATGAGCGCCGATGAAGGTGCGGAAGTTTCTGTCAATCATGCTGAACCGCCGCGTTCGATGGATGCGGTGCGGCGTAAAATCAATGGTGAGCGCTTAAGCAAGCAGGATTTTTCTGATATTGCCTGTGATATTGTCGAAATGCGCTATTCAAAAATGGAAATGGCAGCATTTTTGGTAGCGACAGGGCAAAATAATCTGGACCGGGATGAATTGCTGTACTTGACACAGGCCATGCTGGAATCGGGTGACCGGGTAGACTGGCATGAGCCGTTAGTCGCCGACAAGCATTGTATCGGGGGGATTCCGGGTAATCGGACCTCTATGCTGGTGGTGCCGATTGTCGCCGCACACGGTATGTTGATTCCAAAAACATCCAGTCGTGCCATCACCTCGCCAGCCGGAACTGCCGATACCATGGAGGTGCTGGCGAATGTCAATTTAACGCCGGAACAATTGCAGGAAATCGTGCATTTGGAGCGTGGCTGTCTGGCCTGGGGCGGTACGGCCCGGCTGGCGCCGGTCGATGACTTGCTGATTTCAGTTGAGCGGCCGTTAGGGATCGATTCACAAGGGCAAATGGTCGCCTCAATCTTGTCCAAAAAACTTGCGGCCGGTTCCACCCATTTATTGATCGATATTCCTGTAGGTCCTACGGCTAAAGTCAGGCAAATGCGTCAGGCGCTGGCATTGCGTAAATTGTTCGAATTTGTCGGCGACCGATTGAATATCCATTTAGAAGTCATGATTACCGATGGCCGGCAACCTGTCGGGCGCGGTATCGGGCCAGTGCTGGAAGCACGGGATGTGATGCAGGTGTTGAATAACAGCGCCGATCTGCCGCAGGATCTACGCCAGAAATCGTTACAACTGGCAGGCCGTATTATCGAATTTGATCCTGATGTGCGCGGCGGACAAGGTTATGCGATTGCACGAGATATTCTGGAATCAGGGCGTGCCTGTGCCAAAATGAAGCAGCTGATCAAGGCGCAAGGTGCCAAAGAAATCGACCTGACGCCAGGGCATTTGAGTTATCCGGTTGTGGCAGAAGACGATGGTGTTGTCACCCATATTGATAATTTCCAAATGGCCAAAATCGCGCGTTTGGCCGGTGCGCCAATGGATAAAAAAGCCGGCGTCGATCTGGTCAAAAAGCTGGGTGATGAGGTGACAAAAGGCGAAACACTCTATTACATCTATGCTGAGTTTCCGGCTGATTTCGAGTTCGCGAAAAAGCTGGCACAGCAAAACAATGGCTATCAAATGGGTGAAGATATTTCTGTGCTCAAGCCATTGATCGAGTGACTTTTACGTTAACAGTCAGTGCTGTTTAATAATGCTTTCCAGCGAAGCCAGGCCGATCAGACCGCGGAATAAGATTGAATTTTGCTGAATCAAGCCATAGCATTCATAGAGGTCGTTCTGTTCGGGGCGTTCTCGTACCAGGATATGTAATGCCATATTGCTTTTGAGTTGGGCAAGCCGGTTTTTATCGATACTGATTTTATGCTGGGTATAGACCATCGGGTTGTTTTTAAAATCATGTTGTTTTTTCATGGCTTGTTCCAGCAGGGCGCAGGAAATCAGACTGCTGGGGAATATTTCCGGGAAATCGGCCTTGTCATTCAATTCGTCGAAATATTGCGATTGGTCGATAAATGATCCGCATAAAAAGTTTTTGGCATTACTGGTATTCATGAATTTACGTTTCAGGAAAAAACCGGTGTCACCAATATAGCTGCGGTCGGGGTGCTGTTTTAAATCAGGATATGCTGAAAAATCCTGTTCAGGCAAAAACAGCGGCTGGGCTGATTCTTTTTTGAATCCGGTGAGTGCGAGTTTGCCATCGGCTTTTACGATAACGCGATTACTCAGGATATTGTCTTTAAATTGAGCGGGTCTTATTTCCACATTGACCTGCTGGCCGGGTTTCACGGCATTGGCGAAGTTAAACTGGTAGTTGCTGTAGTATAAATTTTGTTCGATGATGCATTTTAAATCCTCGTTGTTTTTTCGGTGTTCAGCAAGTTGACCTTCAATCAATGATTCAAGCTGGAAGCCTAAAACAATGGGGCCTTGAAAAGGATTCTGTCGAATTTCATGCCATTTGTGCGGGTCATGAAACAGATTGAAATCATCGGTTGCATTGCGGGAGACATCAATATGCAGCTGTTGAAAGCAAAAGGTTGAGGATGTTTTGGTCATGGCTGATTCGTCCTGTAATTAAGGCAGGTGATTTTAGGTGTATTGAGCTATACTTTTTAAGATTGTTTTAAGTTTGGAATAAGGTATCTGTTTTGGAACATGTTTTAAAAAAAATTTTGCAGTCACCGCAATTTAAACAAAATATTGCCTGGTCTCGAAAGCATTTTTTACCGAATAGTGAAATTATTCGACAAGGTGAGACTGGAAAAACGCTGTTTATCATCGAGTCGGGTAAAGTCCAGATAACCGGAAATGTGACGTTAGAAAATAAAAGCATCAAGACGGGGCTTTGTGAATTTGGCCCCGGTGCTGTATTTGGTGAAATGTGTTTGCATCAAGAGCAAGTGCGAATGGCGACGGTGACGGCGATAACCGAAGTGGATGCACTGGAAATTGACGGGCAAAAACTCAGCGTTTTTCTGGATGACCACCCTGTTGAGGGTTATTTGTTCTACAAAGGGATGTTTGAAGTGATCAGTTCTCGTCTGGATCTGGCTAATCAACGCATAGAAAACCTGATGGCGTGGGGATTGAAAGTGCATGATATTGAAAAACATCTGAGCTGAGCTGGGAGGATGCCAAAATGAGCGATACTAAAATAAAACCCACCACCAGCTTTCAGCAGTACTTCACGGTGCAATTGGCGACAACACCTGAGCTGAAAAGCAAGGTCTATCATGTGCGTTACCGAGTCTATTGTGATGAGTTTGGCTATGAACCGGTTGAGCTGTTTCCGGATCAGGAAGAAAAAGATGAATATGATGATGCATCTTTGCATTGTTTGATTATGCATAAGGAAAGCGGGTTGCCAGCAGGCTGTGTGCGGTTGGTGCCGGCCTATGTCAAGGGCGAATTCATACCGTTGCCGCTGGAAAAACATTGTGCCGAGAGTCTGGATCAACAGCAGATTGAACAGATGAATCTGGATCGTAAAACGGTTTGTGAAATTTCCAGACTGGCTGTCGATCGAGTTTTTCGCCGCAGGAGCGGAGAAGAGCTGACACGTTTTGGTGAAGTCGATGGTTTAGATGTGACGCAGCAAGAAAGACGAACCTTTTCCTTGATTGCGATTGCGGCCTTTTTAGCGGCGACGGCGATGACGGATTTGAGCCAAAAAACCAATGTTTTTGCGATGATGGAACCTTTTTTGCCGCGTATGATGAAACGCTCAGGCATTATTTTTGAAAAAGTGGGGTTTGATATGGATTATCGCGGTATCCGAGCGCCTTATTTTATTCAGACGGAATCGGCATTGACGCATATGCAGTCGGATTTGCGGGATTTATATGACTGGATTTACCGACAATTGGCACAACAGTACAGTGATGCCGGATTATGAGCTGAATGGACACTCTTTTTAACCTGGCCGAATCTATTCTATACCGGTCAACCCGCGAACAGACCATTGAACGAACCCAAGCGGCTCAACGCTTGCTGGATCAAACCGTCCTGGATCTGACGTGTGACTGTCCCGTCCGTCCTGTCGCTGAGGTTCGCTTTCCCGCCCGCCCCGTCTTGTTACCACCGCGGGAAATGCCAAGGCGGAGTCTCAATAGCCCCGAAGGTAAAGCGGCGTTTTTTCATGCCTTGGCACATATTGAATTTGTCGCCATTTATCTGGCCTGGGATATTATTTATCGGTTCAGGTCATTGCCAGAAGCCTTTTATCGGGATTGGTTGCAGGTGGCGATAGAGGAAGCGGAACATTTTCAGATGCTCAGGCAGCACCTTCAGCAGTTTGGTATCGATTATGGTGATTTGCCTGCGCATCGCGGGTTATGGAATCATGCCATCGACAGTGCCGATGATCTGCTGGCACGGCTGGCGATTGTGCCGCGCTGCATGGAAGCGCGTGGGCTTGATGTCACGCCGGCGATGATTGAAAAATTTCAAAATATCGGCGATAAGACCAGTGTCGATATTCTTTCTAAAATACTGCAGGACGAAATTGGTCATGTCAAAATCGGTTCTTTCTGGTTCAAGTTTTTTTGCCGGCAGCAGCAAAAAGATTTTGAACAAACCTATCGACAATTATTGAATGATTATTATATTGGCAAACCAAAGGGGCCTTTTAATCGGGAAATGCGTATAATTGCAGGCTTCACTCCTGATGAAATTGACTGGTTGGAACAGCTGCATGAATAAAAAGCCCATCTTTAATTATCCGTTGTTTGCTCTTGGATTCCGAACCTTTTTCCTGTTAGCAGGCTTATCGGCGCTGTTACTGATAAGCTTATGGAATAATATCTACGATGGTCGGCTGCATACCGATTTGTATTTTCCGACCGTTTACTGGCATGCCCATGAAATGTTACTGGGTTATGCAACGGCAGTCATTGCCGGATTTTTATTGACGGCGGTTAAAAACTGGACCGGTCGGGACACAACCACACCAGATCAACTGGCGGGCTTAGGGTTGCTTTGGCTTTATGGACGAATTACACCGTTTTATTCCGAATTGATTCCCGATGTTTTGATTGCGGCGGTCGATTTTGCCTTTCTGCCGTGGCTGGCCTGGCTCATCAGCCGTCCGTTGTTAGCGACTGCAAATTACCGAAATCTGATATTTATTTTGATGCTGGCGTTGATGGCAATGGGTAATGGACTGCTGCATCTGGAAATTTTAGGTGTCACAGACAATACAGGCTGGCAAGGGATTACGCTGGTCGTGATGGTTATTTTAAGCATGATTTTAGTGCTGGCCGGCCGTGTATTTCCTTTTTTTACCGAGCGCGGACTTAAAGGCGTGATGGCCATTCGCAACCCGGTACTCGATATCGCCGGTGTCGCTTTCGCCGTCGTCAGTTTCGGGTTGGTTCTGGTGGGCGTAAAAGGCGCGCTGCTGGCAAGCGTTGCTGTATTGGCGCTGCTTGCCAATCTGGCACGGGTTTGGGGCTGGTATAATCCAAAAATATGGTATGTGCCCCTGTTATGGGTGCTTTATTTGGGGTACGCCTGGATTTTATTGGGATTTGCCATGCTGGCGTTGTCGGCCTATGGTGTGGTGTCTTATTCTGTCGCCTTACATGCCTTTACCGTAGGTGGTATCGGTGTGATTACCTTAGGCATGATGGCGCGCGTTGCCTTAGGTCATACAGGTCGTGCCTTGAAGGCATCGAATGCGATTGCTGTGGGCTTTGTACTGATCAATTTAGCCGCGCTGTTCCGTGTTTTACTGCCTTCCGTTTTTCCGGCAGGGTATGACACATGGCTGTTGATTTCCAGTTATATCTGGTTGGCCGCCTTTGCCTTGTTTTTTCTGGTTTACAGCCCAATTTTGACATCACCTCGAGTTGATGGGCAGCCCGGCTGATAATCACTTTGCTTAAAGCTCGCCGCAGCCTATAATAAACGATTGTTTTTTCAACGCCTGGGCGTTGCTGTTCTTTAAATAACTGATTGAAATCATGCGTTGTCCGTTTTGTGGTGTTCAAGATACTCGGGTTATCGATTCCCGCCTTGCCGGTGAAGGCGATCAGGTCAGACGACGCCGGGAATGCGTTGCCTGCAAGGAACGTTTTACGACCTATGAAGTGGCGGAGTTATCGCTGCCACAAATCGTCAAGCGGAATGGTGAGCGTGAAGCCTTCAATGAGGCCAAGCTTCGTGCGGGCATTCAGCGTGCGCTGGAAAAAAGGCCGGTTAAGGCCGATGAGGTGGAAGCGGCCATCAGTCGTATTAAAAAAACATTGACCCGTACTGGCGAGCGGGAATTTAAGGCCAGGGAGTTAGGCGAGGTGGTGATGAAAGAACTCAGTCAGCTTGATCCGGTTGCCTTTATTCGTTTCGCCTCGGTTTATCGCAGTTTTGAAGATGTCAGCGAATTCACCGACATGATTGCCAAACTCAAAGCCAAATGAACGCATTCACCGATTATGAATTTATGGCCAGGGCCATCGCCTTGGCTAAACGCGGCTGGTACACCACAGACCCCAACCCGCGCGTAGGCTGTGTATTGGTTAAAGATGGCCAGGTGATTGCCGAAGGTTGGCATCAGTATGCCGGCGGCCCCCATGCGGAAATCGTTGCCCTCAATCAGGCGAGTGATACCGATGGTGCAACCTGTTATGTGACGCTCGAACCCTGCAGTCATCATGGCCGCACCGGTCCCTGTTGTGAAGCCTTGATAAAGGCAGGCATTGCTCGGGCGGTTGTCGCCATGCAGGACCCTAATCCACAAGTGGCCGGACGTGGCCTGCAAAAAATGCGTGAGGCAGGGATAGTTGTTGATGTCGGTGTGCTGCAACACGATGCCGAAGCCTTAAATCCTGGTTTTATCAAACGTATGCGACACGGCTTGCCGTGGCTGCGCAGCAAGCTGGCAATGAGTCTGGATGGGCGAACAGCCATGGCGTCTGGCGAAAGTCAATGGATAACCTCGACCGCATCGCGTGCCGATGTTCATCGCCTGCGTGCTGAAAGCAGTGCTATTGTTACCGGCATCAACACAGTCCTGGCTGATGATCCGTTGCTGAACGCGCGGGTTGATTTTAAGACTCAACAGCCTGTTCGCATCGTACTCGATTCCCACTTGAAAATGCCGCCCGGCGCGCGAATGCTCAAACAACCCGAATCTCCCGTCTGGATTATCACAACAAGCCCGGATACCGATAAAAAACAGGTGTTGGAACAGCGTGGTGCAACGGTTTTTAAGCTGTCTTCAAAGAATAACAGGCTGGATCTGCACGCGGTTTTCAGCCTGCTGGCACAGCAGCAGATCAATCAGGTCTGGGTGGAAGCCGGTGCAACCTTGAATGCGGCCTTGCTGGAAAGCGGGCTGGTCGATGAGTGGCTGGTGTATATGGCGCCGTGTGTGATGGGTGACCAGGCACGCGGGCTGTTCCACTTGCCTCAGCTTGAAACCATGGCGCAACGCCATCAACTTGTTTTTAATGACGTTCGGAAAATTGGTCCGGATTTGCGACTCACCTTAACTCAAAAATAAATAGCATGTTTACTGGAATTATTCAGGCGGTTGGACATATTGCCGCCATTCAAACGAAAGGTGGCGATTGTCGTTTAACCCTCAACACCGGCACACTGCCGCTGCAGGACGCTAATCTTGGTGACAGCATTGCTGTCAATGGCGTGTGTTTGACTGCGGTAGAACTTGGCGCCGATTATTTCTGTGCGGATGTATCGAATGAAACCCTGGCCCGAACCACGTTGAAAGACGCCGCTGTCGGCACCGCCGTCAATCTGGAGCTGGCTTTGACGCCGACGACTCGATTAGGCGGACATATCGTCAGTGGCCATGTTGATGGGCTTGGCAAGGTGATCGACAAAAGGCCGGACGGACGTTCGATTCGGTTTCGTTTTAAAGCACCGGATAATCTGGCCCGTTATATCGCCGAAAAAGGTTCGATCTGCATCAATGGTATCAGCCTGACCGTCAATACGGTCGAGGGTGCTGTGTTTGATGTCAATATTGTCCCGCATACCTTGCAGAAAACGACGCTAGGGACAACTGAGGTCGGTGATGCCGTCAATCTGGAAGTCGATTTGCTGGCACGTTATATGGAGCGGCTGATGCAAGGTGAAGCGGCGGCTAAACCGAATGGCGGCGTTACCGAAGAACTTTTACAAAACTCTGGATTTTATCGTTAATGAATAGTACTGAAGAAATTATCGAAGACCTGCGTCATGGCCGCATGGTCATTATCATGGACGATGAAGATCGGGAAAATGAAGGTGACCTGGTGATGGCAGCCTCATTTGTGCGGCCGGAAGATATCAACTTTATGGCGCGTTATGGGCGCGGCCTGATTTGCCTGACATTGACGCCAGAACGCTGCCAGCAGCTGCGATTGCCGTTGATGGTCAATGACAACCAGGCCGTACATTCAACAAATTTTACCGTTTCCATAGAGGCGGCCGAAGGGGTCACGACCGGTATTTCGGCAGCGGACAGAGCATTGACGATTCAAAAGGCGGTCGCCAAAGATGCCAAACCGGATGACCTGGTTCAACCCGGGCATATTTTTCCGTTGATGGCGCAGCCCGGCGGCGTTTTGCATCGTGCAGGACACACCGAGGCCGGTTGTGATTTGGCACGCCTGGCCGGGCAAGAGCCTGCGGCTGTGATTGTTGAAATTCTGAATGAAGATGGCAGCATGGCGCGGCGCCCTGAGCTGGAGGTGTTTGCCAAACGGCACCAGCTTAAAATCGGCACTATCGCCGATTTGATTCAATACCGGATTCAGCACGAAAATACACTGGAGCGCATCAGTCAGTGCCGCTACCCTACTGAATTTGGTGATTTCACCCTTTATGCCTATCAGGACAGAAATGACAACAATGTGCATTTGGCTCTGGTGATGGGCGATGTCGCGGGTGATGAGCCGGTATTGGTGCGTGTTCATGCGCGCAATGTATTGGATGATGTATTTTTTTCCAAACGTTCGAGCAGTCATTTGCCTATTCGGGAGGCGATGCGGAAAATTGCCGAAGAAGGCAAGGGCGTTCTGGTGGTGATCCGGCCGAGCGAAACCAATAAGGTATTGGTGGAACAGATTCACCGTTATCAAATGGAAGACAATGGCGTACAAATTCCCCAGGATAACAGCGAAGAAGGCCACTGGCGCACGACCGGCACCGGCTCCCGCATTCTGGCGGATTTAGGCGTTCGGCGCCTTAAAGTCATGGGGGCGCATAAAAAATACAAAGGTCTGGCAGGCTTCGACCTGGAAGTGGTTGAGCATACTGAATAACACATAACTTAAAGAGAACACTATGAACATAATAGAAGGCAATTTATCCGCCGCAGGCGGCAAATTTTGTTTGGTTTCTTCACGCTTTAATAGCTTTATCGTGGAGCAACTGGAATCAGGCGCTGTCGATGCGTTGGTTCGACATGG
>CAYUAE010000040.1:8849-14624 GCA_964442675.1 uncultured Methylomarinum sp. | reverse complement strand
CTGCAATACCTCCCTGTATCGAAACACAAACATTTGTCAGTAAACAAGCTGCCTTAGAGGCATTGCCACCACATCTTTCGGCCTCGAATATACACGAAATCGAACAAAATATACCTTCAACCTACCTGGTTTTTATCCCGGCCGCCAAGGATTTCGACACGGCCCAAGCTACCGAACAGCAGCTTAAAGCCAAAGGCATCACTAACTTGTGGCTGTTCCGAAAAGGGCCGATGAAAAATGCTATTTCATTGGGTTTGTTTGTCAAAAAACAACGTGCTGAAAACCTGGCGCGACAATTAAAACAAAAACAAATCGAGGTCGAAATACAAACACGCTATAAAACCATCAAACGCTGGCGAATTGATGCCAGACAAGCCGCTTGCAGTCAACAGTCAGATTAGCCCTCAGATACCCTCTAGCAAAGACTGATCCGGCTAAACCCTCATTTTTTTAGGGTAGATATTTCATAGCCTTAGCCCAATAATAGTGGTTTATTGTTTTTCACCGCGATGCAATGACAACTGTTACGACCCCATCCACCCTGGATAAACTGAGTTTCGATAACCGCTTCATCCAACAACTTCCGGCCGATCCTGACATGCACAACCATTGCCGGCAGGTTTTCGGCGCTTGTTTCAGTTTTGTGAGTCCTAAGCCCACACAAGCGCCGCAGTTAGTCGCCTATTCAAAAGAAATGGCCCATACCCTCGGCTTGAATGAGGCGGACTGTGAATCAAGTTGCTTTACCCAGGTCATGAGTGGAAACCGTCTGTTACCTGATATGCGGCCTTATGCCATGTGCTATGGCGGCCATCAATTCGGTCAGTGGGCGGGTCAGTTAGGCGATGGGCGAGCAATCAATCTGGGCGAAGTGTTAGCCGATAACGGCCAGCACTGGACCTTACAGCTTAAAGGCGCCGGCTTGACACCTTATTCCCGCATGGCTGATGGCCTGGCTGTGTTACGCTCATCCGTACGCGAGTTTTTATGCAGTGAAGCCATGTTTCATTTAGGCATACCGACCACCCGGGCACTCAGTCTGACACTGACCGGCGACGCGGTGATGCGCGATATGTTTTACAACGGTGATACAAAACTTGAACCGGGCGCCATCGTGTGTAGAACCGCCCCCTCATTTATCCGTTTTGGCAGTTTCCAGATATTCACTGCACGCGGTGAACTTGATGTTTTAAAACAACTGGCAGATTTCACTGTACGGCATGACTTTCCACAACTGCTGCCTAAATCAGAACAGATAGAAAAAGCCACCTATATCCACTGGTTTGAAGAAGTCTGCCGCTTAACT
Organism: uncultured Methylomarinum sp.; assembly: GCA_964442675.1. Classification (GTDB taxonomy): domain Bacteria; phylum Pseudomonadota; class Gammaproteobacteria; order Methylococcales; family Methylomonadaceae; genus Methylomarinum. Next base: position 13,318 of record CAYUAE010000040.1, on the reverse strand, counting down.
GCCGAACTGATTGTACACTGGCAACGCGTAGGCTTTGTGCATGGCGTCATGAATACCGATAATATGTCGATTCTGGGTCTCACCATCGATTATGGGCCTTATGGCTGGCTGGATCATTACGACCCGGAATGGACACCCAATACGACCGACCGCACACATCGACGTTATCGCTACAGCCAGCAACCGGACATTGCATTGTGGAATTTATTACAACTGGCTAATGCGATTTATCCGTTAATCAATGACGCCAAACCCTTGCAAAATGCGCTGGCCTTATACAATGCAACCTTTGAACACGGCTGGCAGACGATGTTTGCGGAAAAATTAGGTCTAAAAAACTGGCGACCGAACAGCGATGCAAAGCTGGTTCAGACTTTGCTCGGCCTGCTTGCAGAAGTCGAAACCGATATGACGCTGTTCTTCCGTCTTCTCGCCCATGTGCCCGTCGAAAACCAGACCTTATCGAATACAGACTGCTTGACACCGTTATCTGATGCCTGGTATCAGCCCGATTCACTGTCGCCGGATTATCGTCAACGCTTTGCCGACTGGATACGTTTATACAGCCAACGCATCCGACAAGACAATGAATCCACCGAAATCCGCCAGCAACGCATGAATGCCGTCAATCCCAAATACATTCTGCGCAATTATCTGTCACAAATGGCCATTGACAAAGCCGAAGCAGGTGATTTTTCCCTGATAGAAGAATTGTTAGAGGTGATGCGCAGACCGTATGACGAGCAACCCGATAAACAACATTTTGCCGCCAAACGCCCGGAATGGGCGCGCAATAAGGCAGGTTGTTCGCAATTATCCTGTAGTTCCTGACAGATTCCCTTACAAGTTTATGGTTTTTTTTCAGAGCTGTATCGGTAATAATCAAACCGAAGCTCCATCATCCCGAGGAATACATCATGTTAGAAAAAAACCAGCCTGCTCCTGATTTTAGCTGCCCTAATCAACACGGCGAAGATGTTCGTTTATCTGATTTTAAAGGTAAACATAATGTCGTTCTTTATTTTTATCCTAAAGATGACACGCCTGGCTGCACCATTGAAGCCAATGACTTTACCGCCCTGGCTGATGAATTTGCCGCAGCAGATACTGTCATTCTGGGCGTCAGCAAGGATTCTTGCGCCAGCCATGTCGATTTCATCAAAAAATACGACCTTAAAGTAAACTTATTGTCTGATGAAAACGGTGAATTATGTGAAAAATATGATGTCTGGCGCGAAAAGGAAAAAAATGGCGTTAAGAAAATGGCTATTTTACGCTCCACCTTTATTATCGATAAAAACGGCAATATCGTAGATGCACTGTATGGCGTTTCGCATGAGGGCCATGCCAATGAAATTCTGGATAAAGTCAAAAAGCTTCAATGAGTGACAAACAACGTGTCGCCAGACACGCGCTTCGGTGGATAACAGATAATATGATAATAGGGCTTGGCACAGGCTCTACGGCAGATTGCTTTATCGAAGCACTCGCGCATAAATACAAACAGGAAAATGTGCATATCCAGGTTGTTGCCAGTTCGATTGTCAGCATGATCAAGGCACGTGATTTAGGCCTGCCACTGATATCGTTAGAACAACTTGAGCATATTGATATTTACGTGGATGGCGCGGATGAAGTAGCGCCAGACAATACCTTGTTAAAAGGCCAAGGCTCTGATCTGGTTAGAGAAAAACTCTTAGCCACCGCAAGCCATCAATTTATTGTTCTTGTCGATCAGAGTAAACAGGTGCAACATATCGGACAGAAATTTCCGATTCCTGTTGAGGTCATGCCCTTTGCCTGGCAAATGGTTAAATACCGGCTCGAAAAACAGGGCGCAACAGGAAAACTTCGACAACAAGACAATGGATTAGCCATATCATCCTACGGCAGCTTGATTCTTGATATGAGGTTTCCTGAGCAGAAAAACCCTCAGCACATTGAACATATCTTGAATACAACACCGGGAATCATAGAACATGGTATTTTTTCGCCCCAAGCTGATGTTGTCGTACTTGCAACACAAAACGGCGTACAGGAAATACAAAGGCCGTCCTGAAGCCCTGTTCAGCGTGTTTCCTGCTTTTCTTTAGCCAATTGACGACTCAACTGACTGTATTGGGCTTTCAGCTTCATGATATTAACCATGGCAACCAAATAGCCAATAACAATGCCACCAAATAATTCTACGGTCAAAGCAACCGTCAAAGGTAAGGAAATCTTGAAGAAGTAGAGATTGATCTCTACGCTTTGAAAATTAAGAACAGAAAATACCAGCGCAACAAAAAAGATTGAAATAAATACAAGTGTTGCCAGTAATTTCATACGTTTTGCTGCGCCAATAAAGTTAATCGATTATTTTGTATTTCTCACGAGAGGCATCGACTCGATCACGCAATTCCTTGCCCGGCTTGAAGTGTGGCACAAATTTTTCAGTTAACGAAACAGACTCACCCGTTTTGGGATTACGCCCAATTCGTGGCGGCCTGTGATGTAACGAAAAACTGCCAAACCCGCGAATTTCAATCCGTTCACCACTTGCTAATGTTTCACTCATCTGATCGATGATACATTTTACGGCCAATTCCACATCTTTTAATGCCAAATGTGGTTGTTGTCTGGCAAGTGCTTCAATTAATTCTGATTTTGTCACAGTCTATTCCGAAAAAAGAAAAAGAGGTATGACTTGAGCCATACCCCTTTCCAGGCATTATTTTTCGATCTGTTGTTTAAAAAGATCACCTAAAGTCGCTGAACCAGCCGCAGCTTGCTGACTGTAATCCTTCAGTGCATTCTTTTCTTCTTCCTGATCTTTAGCTTTAATTGACAAAGAAATCGTTTTGTTTTTCTTATCGACACCGATAAATTTAGCTTCGACTTCGTCACCAACATTCAACAATGTCCGCGCATCTTCAACACGATCACGCTGAATTTCAGATGCTCTCAGGTAGCCTTCAATATTGTCACCGAGTTCGATAACAGCACCTTTAGCATCGACTTCCTTAACCTTACCTTTAACCAGGCTGCCTTTTTCATGCGCAGCAATAAAGTTCTGGAATGGATCTTGCTCTAACTGTTTAATCCCTAACGAAATACGCTCACGCTCTGGATCGATGGCCAGAATGACCGTTTCGACTTCATCACCTTTCTTGTAGTTACGAATGGCTTCTTCGTCGCTCTCATTCCAGGAAATATCAGAGGTATGAACTAAGCCATCAATACCGCCTTCCAGACCAATGAAGATACCGAAATCGGTGATTGATTTGATTTTGCCAGTAATTTTATCGCCTTTTTTATGCAATGCGGCAAATTCATCCCATGGGTTCTGGCGACACTGTTTCATACCCAGTGAAATCCGGCGGCGCTCTTCGTCGATTTCCAGAACCATGACTTCAACTTCGTCACCCAGTTGAACCACTTTGGCAGGATTGACGTTTTTGTTTGTCCAGTCCATTTCAGAAACGTGAACCAGACCTTCAACACCTTCTTCAATTTCAACAAAGCAACCGTAATCAGTCAGATTATTGACCTTGCCGAATACACGGCTGCCGGCAGGATAGCGACGGGCAATATTTTGCCATGGATCTTCTTCCATTTGCTTCATGCCCAGCGAAACACGGGTTTTTTCCTTGTCGAATTTAAGAACCTTAACTTCGATTTCCTGGCCGATTTCCACACATTCGGAAGGATGACGCACACGACGCCACGCCATATCGGTAATGTGTAACAGACCATCGATGCCGCCTAAGTCGATGAACGCACCGTAGTCGGTCAGGTTTTTGACGATACCCTTAACGACTGCACCATCTTCCAGCGTTTTCATCAATTCTTCACGCTCTGCACTGTATTCTTTTTCAACGACAGCACGACGTGACAATACGACATTGTTACGTTTTTGATCGATTTTGATGACTTTAAATTCCAGGTCGCGACCTTCCAGGAAAGAGGTATCACGAATGGGGCGCACATCAACCAGAGAGCCTGGCAAGAACGCACGCAAAGCACCAACAGCGACGGTAAATCCACCGCGCACTTTTCCGTTGATACGCCCGACAACAGTTTCGTCATTCTCAAAGGCTTTTTCCAACTCAGCCCAGGCTTTGTTTTTCTTCGCTTTATCACGGGAAAGAATGGTTGATCCCAATCCATCTTCAAACAAATCGAGCGCAACCTCAATTTCGTCGCCGACTTCAACTTCCAGTTCACCATCCGCATTCAAAAACTGCCATTTCGGAATAATCCCTTCCGATTTAGCCTGAGTACTGACAATAACGTACTCATTTTCGATATCAATTACGGTACCTTTTAACATTGCACCAGGACGCATTTCCGTCTTGGCCAAACTCTCTTCAAATAATTCTGCAAAGCTTTCGCTCATTGTTTCTTTCCCAAACCCGTTTTAAAGCAAACAGGCTTTAATCAAATATATAAAGTTAAAAAAAGCAGCCTGGTAGCGTCCAGACCTCCCC
>CAYUAE010000040.1:0-8749 GCA_964442675.1 uncultured Methylomarinum sp. | reverse complement strand
ATAAAATCCATCACCTGCGCAATAACCTGCTCTATCGTCAGGCCAGAAGAATCAATGCATAGCGCATCTTCAGCCGGCCTTAACGGCGCAGTTGCGCGTTCCCGATCACGACGATCACGCGCCTCTATCTCACTGGTAATCTGACAAAGGTTAGCATCAATTCCTTTTTCAATCAACTGTTTATATCGCCTTTTTGCCCGCTCCTCAGCGCTGGCCGTTAAAAACACTTTAAACTCAGCATCCGGAAACACCACCGTTCCCATATCCCGGCCGTCGGCAACCAGACCCGGCGCACGCTTGAAATCCTTTTGCTTTTGTAGTAGAGCGGCCCGAACTTCGGGATAAGCAGCAATAATAGAGGCCGTATTGCCGGTCGATTCCGTCCCGAGCTGGGCAGAAATATCTTCGCCATTCAAGTTGACCTGCAAGCCATCATCTTCGCAAATAAATTGCAACTGAATATGGCCTGCAAGTTCAGTAATGGCGGCGATATCATCCAGTTTCAAGCCTTGTTTTAACACAGCAATAGCCAATGCTCGATAAATTGAACCGCTATCGAGATAATGCCAGCCCAGCTTACGCGCAATAGCGCGACTCACCGTCCCTTTACCTGCCCCGCTTGGCCCATCTATGGTTAAAACAGGGATATTCATGTCAGATTCAAACCCAATTCTGAAACCAATGTTTTAAATTCAGGAAATGATGTATTCACATTTTGGCAATCCTGAATCACAATCGTATCGTTGGCACGCAGCCCGGCGATAGAAAACGCCATCGCGATTCTATGATCTCCATGCGAATCAACCGTACCGCCACCTATTTCGGATTGGTTGATAATCATGCCATCCTCAGTCGGCATCGCATCCACACCCAAAGTCTTGAGGCCATCGGCCATCACCTGAATCCGGTCAGACTCTTTAACTCGCAATTCTTTCGCCCCGGTCAAACGGGTCTGTCCTTCGGCACACGCCGCTGCGACAAATAATACCGGGAATTCATCGATTGCCAGCGGCACCAGTCGCTCCGGAATATCAATGCCTTTTAGCTGACTGGAGCGAACACGAATATCGGCCACAGGCTCCCCTCCCACTGTCTTTTCGTTGAAGACTTCGATATTCGCACCCATCATTTTCAGAATATCGATGACGCCGGTGCGCGTTGGATTGATACCGACATGACGCAAGGTGACATCGGAATCAGGCGCAATACTGGCGCCGACCAGGAAAAACGCGGCCGAAGAAATATCGCTGGGCACATCGATATCACAGGCTTTCAAGCGACCCTTGGAATCGATAATCGCTTTATTGCCTTCACGTTTGACCGGATAAGAAAAACCATTCAGCATGCGTTCGGTATGGTCGCGCGTTGGCGCCGGCTCGGCAACGACGGTTTCGCCTTCGGCGTACATTCCGGCCAGCAACAAACAGGATTTCACCTGTGCACTGGCAACCGGCATATCATAATGTATGCCCTTCAGTTTGCGGCCACCTTTTATTTTCAATGGTGCGGTGCCATCTGCCTGGGTCTCGATTTCGGCCCCCATTTTAGCCAAGGGTTCAGTCACCCGCCTCATCGGACGTGATTCCAACGATGCGTCGCCGGTTAAAATGGTGTCGAAATCCTGGCCCGACAATAAACCGCATAACAAGCGCATGGAGGTTCCGGAGTTACCCAGATATAACGGACCTTCCGGCTGTTTCAAGCCATGCTTACCGACACCATGAATCGTGACTTCGCCGTTTTCAGGACCTTCGATTTCAACACCCATGGCACGAAACGCTTTCAGCGTTGCCAAGGCATCTTCGGCTTCCAGAAAACCTTTGACATGTGTGGTGCCATCGGCAATCGATCCCAGCATGATGGAACGGTGAGACATGGATTTATCACCCGGAACACGGATACTGCCATTAAGACTACCACCGGGTTGTACTGTAAATGTAATTTTTTGAGTCATTTTTATGGTTTTAACTGATCGAGAAAACGTTGCCTTGCCTGGTTGGCATAGGCAAAAATTTCGGCAAGCTGCTGACCATCGTCGTCAGCCAGCAATTTTTCTATGACGCCTAATTCAAGCTGAAGCTGTTGAATCAGCGGTATAATATGTTGTTTATTGGCCAGACAAATATCCTGCCACATGGTCGGGTCGCTAGACGCTATCCGGGTAAAATCCTTAAAACCGCCGGCCGCATAGTTAAAAATTTCTTCCTGCTCATCTTTTCTGCCCAACAAATCGACCAGCGCAAAGGCCAGGATATGCGGTAAATGGCTGGTTGCTGCCAACACTTTGTCATGATGATCCACATCCATTTCGGAAACATCGGCACCCAGACCTTGCCAAAAACGGCGCACTTTATCGATCGCCCAGTCCGCGTTGTTCGGCAGTGGCGTCATAATGACACGCTTGCCATTAAACAAATCGGCACGGCCGGCATCGACCCCGCTGTTTTCAGCACCGGCAATAGGATGGGCCGGAATAAAATTAGCCGGCACAGCGTTGAATACCTTTTCGGCGGCTGCGACAATATTGCCCTTGGTGCTACCGACATCGGTGTACACGGCGTTTTCGTTCCAAACCGGTTTCAATGCTGTCAATACAGCCTCAACCGCCCCGACCGGTGTTGCAATAATGACACAATCGGCGGCATCGACGGCTGTTTTTATATCGGTGGAAAACGCATCAATCACGCCCAGTTGTTCCGCGCGTTGTAAATTGCCCTGATCCTGCTCTCGGCCAAATGCCACGATGTGCTGACACAGACCATGCTGCCGCGCAGCCCTGGCCACAGAACTGCCAATCAAGCCGACACCAATGAGGCAAAGCTTATCAAACATGATTTAGAACGTCTCTCAACGCCTGGATAAAAAAGCGATTTTCAGCGTCGGTGCCGATACTGATGCGTAAGAAAGTCGGCATACCATAATTGGCCACAGGCCGCACAATCACGCCTTTTTGCAGTAACGCCTGATAAATCGGCTGGGCATCACGGCCAAAATCGACTGACACAAAATTACCCGCCGATGGAATCGAGTTTAACCCCAGTGCGCCAAAAGCTTCTGTCAACAGCTGCATTCCCGCATTATTGATGGCGACGCTGTGTTGTAAATAATCCTGATCCTGTAAGGCCGTTTCGGCCGCGACCAGCGCCAGCGCATTATTATTAAACGGCTGCCTGACTCGATTTAACAGATCACTCATTTCAGCCGAAGCCAGCCCAAACCCGACTCGCAACCCGGCTAAACCATAAGCCTTTGAAAACGTCCGCGTAATCAGCAGATTAGGATAACGCGCCAACCAGGCGATAGAATCCGCGCGTTGCGCAGGATCAACATATTCATAATAGGCCTCATCCAAAACACAAATAACATGTGCCGGTAAACTGGCAATAAATTCTTCCAGTACATCAGCCGCCAATAAGGTTCCTGTCGGATTATTGGGATTAGCGATGAACACCAGCCGTGTTTTATCGTTTATATGCGCCCGCATCGCGGTCAAGTCATGCCCATAATCACGCGCCGCCACCTCTTGCGCCTGTGCACCGACAGCCTGTGTGACCAACGGATAGACGGCAAAAGCATGCTGGGAAAAAACGACATTTAAGTCCGGGGTTAAAAAGGTTCGCGCCACTAACTCCAGTATCTCGTTTGAACCATTCCCCAAGGTAATCTGGTTAAGCTCTACACCATATTTTTCAGCCAGTACGGTTTTCAGCTTAAACCCATTACCATCAGGATAGCGTGTTATTTCAGGCAAGGCCTGTTTAATCGCATCAGTCACCCGAGGACTTGGACCTAATGGATTCTCATTCGAGGCAAGCTTGATGATTTCGCTTAAACCCAGCTCCCGTTCCAGTTCTTCAATCGGTTTTCCTGGCGTATAGGGAATCAATTTTTGTATACCCGGCAAGGCCAGGTCGAAAACGCTTGACGTTGTCATTAAATCGCTGCCTTGGGATATGAACCCAAAATCTTCAACACCTGTACATTGTCACGTAACTGCGCCAATGCTTTTTTGACCGAATCATCCTGTTGATGACCATTGATATCCATAAAAAATACATACTCCCATAATCCTTGTCGCGAAGGACGCGATTCAATATGCGACAGACTGATGCCATGTTCGGCAAATGGCCGGAGTATTTTATATAAGGCGCCGGATTGATTACCCGTCGAAACCAGAATTGAGGTTTTATCGTGACCTGTGGAATCCGGCTGCAAGGTGCCGATGATAATAAAACGGGTGGTGTTGTTACAATCATCCTCGATATTCTTTTCCAGAATATTCAGTTGATAAATTTCCGCCGCTACCGAACTGGCAATGGCTGCTTTGCCTGGCTCGAGACTGGCCAGGCGGGCCGCTTCCGCATTGCTGCTGACCGCCGTACACGGTACACCAGGCAAATTGGCCGACAACCATTGCCGACATTGCGCCAACGATTGCTGATGCGAATAGACTTCGGTAATCTCCGTCAATTTTTCCATCTTGCCCATCAGGTTATGGTGTACGCGAATTTCCACTTCTCCGCAGATCTTCAACGAGGACCCCATAAACCGATCCAGTGTGTGCGCAATGACACCTTCGGTGGAATTTTCGACCGGCACCACGCCGAACTGATAATGTCCGTTTTCTACCGCATTGAAAATCTCACCGATGGTGGCGACAGGAATATCTTTGACTGCATGACCAAAATGCTTGAATGTCGCTTGCTGGGTAAAGGTGCCTTCCGGCCCTAAGTACGCCACTTCCAGTGGTTTTTCCAAAGCCAGGCAGGCCGACATGATTTCACGAAAGAAATATTTTGCCGTGTCATTGGATAACGGCCCCGGATTGAGCTGTTCGATCCGGCGCAACACCAAGGCCTCTCGATCCGGACGATAGAAACTACCGGTTTCGCCTTGCGCCAACTTGGTTTTAGCAACTTCCATCGCGCACTGCGCACGCTGATTGATCAGTGTCAGAATCTGCTCATCCAATTGGTCGATTTTCTCGCGTAATTGTGAAAGCGGGATAATATCCGTCATCGGCTTAATGCGTTCTCTCAAATTCCTGCATGAAATCAATCAAGGCATCGACACCCGCTTCGGGCATGGCGTTATAAATGCTGGCGCGCATGCCGCCAACCGAACGATGACCTTTTAAGCTGCTTAGCCCGTTTTGCTCGGCCAGGGTCAGAAATTCCTGATCCAGGCTGCTGTCCGCCAGAACAAAAGGGATATTCATGCGCGAACGATAAGCCTTATCCACCGGATTGCTATATAAACTGGACTGATCGATAGCCTGATAAAGCTTATCGGCCTTACGGCAATTGATGGTTTCCATTGCGGCGATACCGCCTTGCTGTTTCAGCCATTTCAGAACCAAGCCAACTAAATACCAGTTATAGGTCGCTGGCGTATTCAGCATGGAGTCATTGTCGATTTGCTGCTGATAATTAAACACCGGCGGCACGCTGTCACGGGTACGGCCTAACAAGTCTTCGTGAACAATCACGACGGTTACGCCCGCAGGTCCCATGTTTTTCTGGGTGCCGGCATAAATCAGACCAAAGCGACTGACATCGACCGGGCGAGATAAAATATTGGACGACATATCCGCCACCAGGGGTAAATCACCGACGTCGGGAATATCCTGGAACTCGACCCCATGAATGGTCTCATTACTGGTGTAATGCAAATAACCGGCATCGGCAACCTGTTCCCAATCGGCGACAGCCGGAATCGTTGTATAATTGCTGTCTTTAGCATCGGCAACAACTGTTACATCGCAAAAACGTCCACCGTCTTTAATCGCTTTTTTAGACCATGCGCCGGTATTGACATAACAGGCTTTGTTTTTATCGCCCAAAATATTCTGCGGAATAAAGGAGAACTGTGCTGTCGCACCGCCCTGCAACAAGGCGATTTTATGACTTTCTGGAATCTGCATTAAATCACGCAAATCCTGCATCAGCTCTTGTGCGATTGACATAAACTGTTTGCCACGATGACTCATTTCCATCACTGACATACCGGTTCCACGCCAATCCAGCATTTCTTCCTGTGCTTGTTTTAAAACGGCTTCCGGCAAGGTTGAAGGGCCGGCGCTAAAATTAAATATCCGCGACATCAGTCATGTTCTCCGTCGTTGCTTTCATCAGATTGTTCGTTTTCTTCGTCAGGCAAAGCATCGATGCGATCAACACCAACCACTTTCTCACCTTTGTCCGGTTTAATGACAGTAACACCCTGTGTATTTCTGCCCATCACTCGAATTTCGCTCACCCGCGTTCGAACCAGCGTACCACCATTGGTAATCAGCATGATTTCATCATCGTCATTAACCAAAACCGCACCGACAACCGCACCATTGCGCTCAGAGGTTTGAATCGCAATCAAACCTTGTCCACCGCGTTTATGCAGGGTAAATTCTTCCAGTCGCGTACGCTTGCCATAACCATTTTCGGTCACAATCAGCACGGTGCCTTCGCTGGCGACAATCAGGGAAATGACTTTTTGCCCGGGTTGTAACCGAATGCCGCGAACACCGGCGGCTGTCCTGCCCATTGAGCGAACATCGCGTTCATTAAAACAAACCGCCTTGCCATCGCTGCTGAACAATAAAATATTCTGCTTGCCATCGGTAATGTCAACGCCCACCAGCGTATCATTCTCGCGCAAGTCAATGGCAATCTTGCCATTCGCACGCTGCCGCTCAAACTCCTTCAATGGCGTCTTTTTAACCGTACCCGCGGCCGTTGCCATAAAGATATATTTGTCCGCGCTATATTCCCGCACCGTCAACATGGCATTGATTCTCTCGCCTTCTTCCAGCGGGAGTAAGTTGACAAAGGGTTTACCCCGAGACGAACGGCTGGCCACCGGCAATTGATAAACTTTCAACCAATACACTTTACCGGTCGAGGAAAAACACAAGATGGTATCGTGGGTATTGGCGATAATCAGTTTTTCAACAAAATCCTCTTCTTTCGTGGCCGTTGCCGATTTACCACGACCACCCCGCCGCTGCGCCTTATAATCATCTAACGGTTGAGACTTCACATAGCCTTCGTGAGACATCGTTACGACCATGTCTTCTTCGGTAATCAGGTCTTCGGCCGTCAGATTCAAATAATCCTGAATGATCTCGGTGCGGCGCTCATCACCATATTTCTCCCGCACCTCTTCCAGTTCTTCGCGAATGACCTCCATCAATCGCTCATCACTCGCCAAAATATGCAGATATTCATCGATTTGTTCAAGCAGCTGCTTATATTCGCTGATGATTTTATCTTGTTCAAGACCTGTCAAACGATGCAGCCGCAACTCCAGAATCGCCTGAGCTTGAGCTTCAGATAATCGATACAAGTTATCGGCCAACCCAAATTCGGCCGGCAAATTCTCAGGCCGGGAACGCGCAGAATCGGCTCGATCCAGTAATGCCGATACCAGGCCAGGCTCCCAATTTCGCGCTAACAAGCCTTTTTTAGCGTCGGCCGGCGTTGGTGATGTTTTGATCAACTCGATCATTTCATCGATATTGGCTAAAGCGACCGCCAGCCCTTCTAAAATATGCGCACGCTCCCGCGCCTTACGCAAATTATAAATAGTCCGGCGCGTGACAATTTCACGCCGATGATCAATAAACGCAACCAGAATCTCTTTCAGATTCATTAAATGCGGGCGGCCATGATGCAAAGCCACCATATTGATACCGAATACGGTTTGCAATTGGGTTTGCTTGTACAAATTATTCAGAATGACTTCGGGCACTTCCCCACGCCGTAATTCAATCACCATGCGCATGCCGTCTTTATCGGATTCATCACGCAGGCCGGAAATGCCCTCGATTTTGCCTTCCTTGACCATTTCGGCGATTTTTTCCAGCAAGCGTGCCTTGTTAACCTGATAAGGCAGCTCGGTCGTAATAATCGCTTGCCGGCCATTACTGCCGATTTCTTCAAAATGGCAGCGTGCGCGCACATAAATTTTGCCCCGGCCACTGCTGTAGGCATCATAAATTCCGGATGCGCCATTGATAATACCGGCCGTCGGAAAATCCGGCCCGGGAATAATTTTAATCAGCTCAGCAATGCTTAAATCTGGATTTTCAATCAGTGCCAGGCACGCCGTAATCACTTCTGTCAGATTGTGGGGTGGAATATTAGTCGCCATACCGACCGCAATACCGGATGATCCATTGGCTAACAAATTCGGGATCCGGGTCGGCATGACCGCAGGCTCTGTCTCTGATTCGTCATAGTTAGGAATGAAATCGACGGTTTCCTTGTCCAGATCCGCTAACAACTCGTGCGCGATCTTTGACATCCTGACTTCGGTATAACGCATCGCGGCGGGCGAATCACCATCAACCGATCCGAAATTGCCCTGCCCGTCAACCAGCATATAGCGTAACGAAAAAGGCTGTGCCATTCTGACAATGGTGTCATAAACCGCCGTATCACCATGCGGATGATATTTACCGATAACATCACCCACCACACGGGCCGATTTTTTATACGGTTTATTCCAATCATTGCCCAGTACATGCATAGCATATAAGACACGCCGATGAACCGGCTTCAATCCATCCCTGACATCTGGCAATGCCCGGCCGACAATGACACTCATGGCATAATCCAGATAAGATTGCTTCATCTCATCTTCGAGATTTACAGGTACAATTTCTTTTGCGAAATCCGACATAACTCCGTGGCATCCAAAAACAGACATAAACGCTTAACGCGCAAAACACCTCATGCAATCCAAGTAAAAA
>CAYUAE010000039.1:0-14941 GCA_964442675.1 uncultured Methylomarinum sp. | reverse complement strand
TCGCCGTTATCAGGTGCAGAAGCGGAACCTCCGCCGCCACATTACTAACTGATGTAGAGAGTATATGTAAAGAGAATAAAATGAGGAACAGCTAATAGTTTTATGATTTAGCCTTAAAAAAATAATGAGTTATATGATATTTATAAAGCCTGATGTGAATTATTTTGGAGTAGGGCTGTGACTGTGATGATCAATGGTAAATGTTATACCGAGCAAGATATTATCAAGGAAAAAGAAGAATATATCCGGCTGGAATCGGTAGATCTTTGTTTCGCTTTATCTGAGTTGATATTTGATAAATCGCCTTTGGTGCGTTGTGCAGTTGCGCGTAAAAAAGTCGGACATGAGCATTTAGTGCATGATGATAACTGGAAAGTACGGGCGACGGTTGCGATGTATTGCGAAGAACATTTGCTGGATAAATTAAAAGAAGACCCGTCCGACTTTGTGCGTTTTGTTGTGGTGAAGCGAGGGTATGATTTACCGCATTTCATTCATGATGAGGATGACGAAATTGCATCAATAGCACGCTATCAGCTGCAAAATTCCGCTATAGCGTAGCATGTGTTATAAACTGATGTGATGTGGATATTTGATGGGTTCCGCTATCGCTCTCGGCAACTGCTCCATGCAGTCGCCCCCATCCTGTAATCAATATTGAGTTAATAATCAATAAGTTAAAAAATATATAGGCTTTTCTGCGTAACATCAGTTATTTCAATATAAATCAATATGATCCTGTCTCTTTATAGATAAAAACCACCTGGAAGGTTACCAGGTGGTTTTTTAGTTATGCCGTGTAATCGTTTTCCAGTAATTTTGCATGTGCAGCCGCTAAACGGGCGACTGGAATTCTGGGTGCTGAGCAGGAAACATAATCCAGTTTGATATGGTGACAGAAGCGAATGGACTCCGGGTGTCCGCCTTGCTCGCCACAAATTCCTATTCGAATATCCGGCCGGGTCTGGCGTGCTTGTTCCGTTGTCATTTTCATCAGCTGGCCGACGCCTTTGACATCCAGAATTTCGAAAGGGTTGTCCTGTAATATGCCCTGTTCATTATAAAGCGGCAGAAACTTGTTTTCCGCATCTTCGCGTGAAAATGAGAATGTGGCTTGCGTCAGGTCGTTGGTGCCAAAAGAAAAAAACTGGCAATGTTGCGCTAAATCTCCGGAACGGGTACAGGCGCGTACGGTTTCAATCATAGAGCCAAATTTAAAATTCACCTCAATATGATGGTGATCTTCGACTTCTTGTTTGACCTGTTCGACGATTTCTGTGACCTTTTTTAATTCCTGTGAAGTAATGACCTGCGGCACCATGATCTCCGGCTCTACCGGTATGCGTTGTTTCTGACACAAGGCGGCCGCATCAAGAATTGAACGGATCTGCATTTTATAAATTTCAGGATAACTCATGCCCAGTCGAACCCCGCGATGCCCAAGCATGGGGTTGACTTCAATCAGTTCACGTACTTTTTTCAGCATCAGCTCTTTTTTATTGATCGCTTCATTGATGACGTCTTCAGTAATTCGGTTGAATGGCGTGGGTAATTCAGCGTCATAAGCCAGTGTTTCGAGCGTGACTTTTTGGCCTTCGAGTATCGTGGCGTAGTGTTTCAGTGCATCAATTTCTTCCAATAACTGTTGCTCATTGGGCAGAAATTCATGCATGGGAGGGTCTAACAGGCGAACTGTTACCGGGTGTGGCGACATGGCTTCAAATAATTGTTTGAAGTCATCACGCTGAATCGGGAATAACTTAGCCAGTGCGAGTTCGCGTTGTGCCAGGGTGTCGGCGATAATCATATCGACCACTAACGGTAAACGCTCTTTGGCATTGAACATGCGTTCAGTTCGGCACAGGCCGATACCCTTTGCACCATATTCAGCGGCCAGACGTGCGCCTTCAGGCGTATCGGCGTTGGCATGAACTTTTATTTCTGCAATATCATCGGCCCAGCCCAGCAAGGTGCGTAAGTCATTTGAAAAGACCGGGTCAATGGTTGGAATAGCACCGAGATAAATATTACCGGAGCTGCCATCGATCGTGATGATATCGCCTTCACGAATATGAACATCACCCACAATAGCCAGCCGTGCCTTGACATCCACCTTAATCGCTTCGGCTCCGGCGACACAGGCTTTGCCCATGCCTCTGGCGACGACAGCGGCATGCGAGGTTTTGCCGCCACGACTGGTTAAAATGCCACGTGAGGCAAAAAAACCATGAATATCTTCGGGTTTGGTCTCTTCTCTGACCAGAATAATGTCTTCACCGGCCTGATTCAGGCGAACCGCTGTTTCAGCATCAAAAACACATTTACCACTGGCCGCGCCCGGAGAGGCGGGAAGTCCCTGGGCCAGGGGCGGCACACCGTGGTTGGGTGAAAGTTGCGGATGTAGTAATTGTTCCAGTAATTCAGGGTCTATTCGAAGCAGCGCCTGCTCTTTGGTGATCAAGCCTTCATTGACCATATCGATCGAGGTTTTGACCATGGCTGCTGCATTCATCTTGCCATTACGGGTTTGCAGGCAATAAAGCACACCGCGCTCGATCGTGTACTCGAAATCCTGCACTTCTTTGTAATGATTTTCCAGTTTTTGGCGTAATTCTTGCAATTGGCGATACATTTCCGGCATTTCTTCGGCCATTTCCTGCACAGGCTTTGGTGTGCGAATGCCGGCAACAACATCTTCGCCTTGCGCATTGACCAGATATTCACCATATAATTCGTTTTCTCCCGTTGCCGGGTTACGGGTGAATCCTACGCCGGTCGCGCAGTCGTTGCCCATATTGCCAAACACCATGGTCACGATATTGACGGCGGTGCCATTGGCCATATCGGGCGTGATATGAAATTGTTTGCGATAATCAACAGCGCGTTTGCCCATCCAGGATTTAAAAACAGCCTGTATCGATAACTGAAGTTGTTCGTATACATCTTCCGGGAAAGGTTTGCCGGTTTCATCCAGAATCACTTGTAAAAATAATTCGCTGATGTCATGCAGATGATCGGCCGACAGCGCGACATCCAGATTGATGCCGGCTTTACGTTTCACCGCCTCGAAATGGATATCGAATTTTTCATCGTCAATACCCAGCACGACTTTGCCGAATAGCTGGATAAAACGGCGATAGGCGTCGTAGGCAAAACGCGGGTCATTTGTCAGCTCGATAAGGCCGTTCAGAGTTTGCTTGTTAAGCCCCAGGTTGAGGATGGTGTCCATCATGCCTGGCATGGAAATCGCCGAACCTGAGCGAACAGAAACCAGTAATGGGTCGGTTAATCCGCCAAATTGTTTACCGGTCTGTTGTTCAATGCGTTGAATGTAGGCACGCACTTCATCCATCAAACCCTCAGGCAGCGCATCCTGCTCCAGGTAGTGGCAGCAACACTCGGTCGTAATCACAAATCCGGGCGGTACATTCAACCCGAGTTGGGTCATTTCGCACAGGTTAGCGCCTTTTCCACCCAGCAGGGCCTTGTTTTTTCCATCGCCTTCGTCAAAGGCATAGCAATATTTAATATTCATGATGACTCGGTAGGTTAGCGTTCAGAATCAGGTTTTAAAAACCACATTTGATAGAGGCTGGTAAATAACATATAGGTCGAGGCCAAAGTATAGCCAAATCCCCCAATAATCGTGACCCAGGCAAAAACAGGCCAGATTTTTGTCAACCACCAGGAGATGACATCCAAAATAAGAAAGGCGAATGGGGTAATCAGCAATAATCCTTTAATGATTTCGGGAATGCCGACAGCCCTGACAAAAATCAATCCCATCAGCATAAAAATGAATGAAATGCCAAATAAATGAATATGCGAGACACGGGTTAATGACGTAAATGAAACACCTTGGTCAGGCTGGGCTTGTTTTTGAATATTTTTAAGCTTGGTGAAATCCGGTAATGCCGATTGAGCGTTATGACACATGACGCAATACCGCTCAAAATAGGGTTTTATTTTATCGTTCCATTCGCTTTCCGGCGCACCTTTTCTGGCCCATTTAATGATTTCCAAACGAACAGGTGCCGGTGCATTGTTTTTCATTGAGCCATTTAATTTCGCTTCCAGGGTGGTTCCTTTCCGGTTGCCATGGTAGCTGTACACAATATCATCGACAGATAAGCCAAATTTGCCATCGGCCATGCCATGGGTGAGCAAGATTTGTGCGCCTGCCATTAGTAGACCTAAGCCAATGGTTAATAAATAGCCGGTGTAGAGTAATTTTTCAGATAAAGGGAGGTCGGGTAATGCTGTTTTGAAAACTTTTGGGTTCATGTCAGGGTAAATATAAGGTTAATGGCTGCGGGGTGTGAAATAATTAAATGGTTACGAAACGATAAGGGTTCAACAAAAGTTATTCAGCAAAAGCAAGTTCTTATCATTAAATACCTAGATAAACAGTCTGTATTTACACTATTTTATCTCCTGAAATTGATGAGCTTTGGTTTGAAAAGACCTATTATATAGGCTAATTATTTAACATGAAACGGAGAAAAATCGCCCACTTATACTTCATAAACCTGAAAGCTATATTTTTCATACATACAAATAATCAAACTTTTGGGGTAACGTTGATTTTACCCAGCACCTTGTAATACCTTGCCATTTATGGCGAGGCTTAAAAGGTACAATAAAAATTTCTTGCACAAAGCCTTGTTCTTTAGGGCCAAGGTGCAGGGTTTACCCATAAAAAACACACTGTAATGGATAGAGTGAGATAAAAAATGACTGAATTACATAAATGGGATGTTGAAGACGAGGACTTTTGGGAAGCGGAAGGAAAATTTATTGCAAATCGTAACTTATGGATATCGATTCCGAGTTTGTTGTGTGGATTTGCAATCTGGCTGTACTGGGGCATTATCACCGTACAAATGCTGAATCTTGGCTTTCCCTACGAAAAATCACAGCTCTTTACCTTAATGGCAATTGCAGGGTTAACGGGCGCAACGCTTCGAATACCCAGCAGTTTTTTTATCCGTCTCTGTGGTGGTCGCAATACCATTTTTTTTACCACGACGTTGTTGATTCTGCCGGCATTGGGAACTGGCATCGCCTTGCAGGATAAAGATACGCCGTTTTGGGTTTATCAGGTACTGGCTTTGTTATCAGGTATCGGTGGCGGTAACTTTGCCTCGTCAATGTCAAATATCAGCTTCTTTTTTCCTAAAAAAGTTCAAGGACTGGCGCTTGGCTTGAATGCCGGTTTAGGGAATTTTGGTGTCACCACCATGCAAGTTTTGATTCCCCTGGTCATGACGGCAGGGATTTTCGGCGCGTTAGGCGGGGAACCTTTGATTCTACAGGCCTCATCCGGTACCTTGCTCGGTAAAATTCCTGCTGGAACGCCGACCTATATTCAAAATGCCGGTTTTATCTGGCTGGTGTTTCTGATTCCACTGGCCTTTTTTACCTGGTTTGGGATGCACAATATCCGCACCGAGCAGGTTTCGCCAAGATATATCCATCCATTAACCAGCTTTGGATTGATGGGGGGTATGTTATTGATCGGCTTTATGTCGGCTATCTTCGGTTTGTGGCTGATGTTGCCAGAAAGCGTCAATGGCTCGGGATTTCATGTTCCCAAAGAAATTGCTTTAGTGATAGTGATTGCCTTGACGGTATCCTTGTTGAAGATTTTACCGGGGCAGATCGGTGAAAGCCTGTCACGGCAATATCAAATATTCGACAATAAGCACACCTGGGTGATGAGCGTTATCTATACCATGACTTTCGGTTCGTTCATTGGTTATGCCGCGTGCTTTCCATTAGCGATCAAGGTTATTTTTGGCTATCAGCATCTTATGGTCGATGGCGTCATGACCCATGACACGATAAACAATGATGGGCCGAGCGCATTGATGTACGCCTGGATGGGGCCTTTTATCGGCGCCTTGATTCGTCCAGTTGGCGGCTGGATTGCCGATAAATTTGGCGGCGCCTGGGTGACGCATATTTGTTCATTTGTCATGGTTATCAGTGCGGCCGGCGTGGCCTATTATATGAAGGCCGCTTATGCATCTGCGACGCCGCAGGACTATTTCGTGCCATTTTTTATTCTGTTCCTGATTCTTTTTACCGCAACCGGTATCGGCAATGGCTCGACCTTCAGAACCATCGCCATGGTGTTCCCAAAAGAGCAGGTCGGGCCTGTTTTAGGCTGGACATCAGCTGTTGCCGCCTATGGCGCTTTTTATATCCCTAAAGTGCTGGGTGAACAAATCAAGGCGACCACGCCTGAAGTGGCGTTAATGGGATTTGCCGCTTTTTATGTGGTTTGCATTATGATTAACTGGTGGTTTTATTTGCGTAAGGATGGCGAGTTTTACAACCCTTAATAGTAGGGGCACGGCGCGCCGTGCCCCTACTATGTTTTGGCGCGCCGTGCCCCTACGGTGTTTTTACATTCCCGCGCGAGAACGGGAAGAGCCGCAACAAATTCAAGTTTAATCCTATTTTCAGGAGACAAAAACGATGAGTCATTTTTTAGACCGTCTCAATTTTTTCAAAAAAGTACAAAGCCATTTTTCTGATGGGCATGGCGTGGTGACAAATGAGGATCGGCAGTGGGAAGATGCCTATCGTAACCGCTGGCGTTTTGATAAGGTGGTTCGCTCGACGCATGGCGTCAACTGTACCGGCAGTTGCTCGTGGAATATTCATGTTAAAAATGGTCTGGTTGCGTTTGAAATGCAAGCTACCGATTACCCGCGCACACGCCCGGATATGCCGAATCATGAACCCCGCGGCTGCCCGCGTGGCGCCAGTTTTTCCTGGTATTTATACAGTCCATTGCGGGTTAAGCATCCTTTGATTCGGGAGCGTCTGGTTGAGCTTTATCGAAATGCACGAGCCGAGGGAAAAGATCCGGTTGAGGCCTGGGCATCAATTCAGGAAGATGCGGAAAAACGGCAACGTTACACGGCCGTGCGTGGCTTGGGTGGATTTGTCCGGGTTGACTGGGAAGAGGTGACCGAAATTATCGCCGCCGCGAATGTGTACACCATCAAGAAACATGGGCCTGACCGTATCGCCGGATTTTCGCCGATTCCGGCGATGTCGATGATAAGCTACGCAGCGGGCAGTCGCTATTTATCTCTGATTGGCGGCGCCTGTCTATCCTTTTATGACTGGTATTGTGACCTGCCACCGTCTTCACCGCAAACCTGGGGCGAGCAGACCGATGTGCCGGAGGCGGCAGATTGGTATAACTCAACCTATTTGATTGTTGCGGGTGCAAACTTGCCGATGACGCGAACGCCGGATGCGCATTTTTATTCGGAAGTCCGTTACAAGGGTGCAAAAGTCGTCGTTTTATCGCCTGATTATGCTGAAAATGTAAAATTTGCCGACCTCTGGATGCCTGCCAAACAGGGAACCGATGCGGCTGTATTTATGGCTATGGGGCATGTGGCTCTGAAAGAGTTTTATATCGATCGGCAGGACCCTTACTTTGAAGAATACGCCAGGGCTTATACCGATTTACCGATGCTGGTGATGCTGGATAAGCATGGTGAATCGTTGGTGCCGGGGCGTTTTGTGCGTGCTTCGGATTTCGATCAGGCTTTGGGCGAAAGTAATAACCCAGAATGGAAAACCGTTGTACTCGATGAGAACAGCGGGGATGTGATTGCGCCGAATGGCACAATCGGCTTTCGTTGGGGCGAAGAAGGCAAATGGAATCTGCAACCGAAACAAATGGCAAGCTCAGAAAGTAAGCCGCGCTTAAGCCTGATTTTTGATAAAGATGAGGTTGTTGAGGTCGCATTCCCGAATTTTGAATCGGGCAAGGATATACCGATGAAACGCCATATTCCGGTTAAAAAGCTGCAGCTTAATGGCCAGGATGTTTATGTCGCGACGGTATTCGATTTGCAATTAGCGCAATATGGTCTTGATCGAGGCTTAGGTGGTGACTGTGCCAAAGGTTACGATGATGCCACTATTCCAAACACGCCGGCCTGGGCTGAGAAAATTACCGGCGTCAAACAGGCTGACATTATCCGTACCGGTCGTGAATTTGCCGATAATGCCTCTAAAACCATGGGTAAGTCCATGGTTATTTTAGGTGCGGGCATCAATCATTGGTATCACAATGATATGAATTATCGCGCGATCATGAACTTGTTGCATATGTGTGGTTGCGTAGGCCAGAGTGGCGGCGGCTGGGCGCATTATGTCGGGCAGGAGAAGTTACGACCCCAGGCGGGCTGGGCGCCGATTGCCTTTGCACTGGATTGGCAAAAACCGCCACGCCACATGAATGGAACCTCGTATTTTTATTTTCATACCGATCAATGGCGCTATGAAACCCTCGATGCCGATGCCTTGTTAGCGTCAACTGCTCAGGAGAAATACAAAGGCTATAATCTGGCCGATTACAATGTCGTGTCTCAGCGCCTGGGCTGGTTGCCATCGGCACCTCATTTTAATAAGAATCCTTTGGATATTGTTAAAGAAGCCGAAGCTGCGGGCGCGACCGATGAAAAAGGGGTGGCTGATTATTTAATCGATAAATTGAAGACAGGCGATATTGCCTTTGCTTCTGAAGATATTGATGCGCCAGAAAATCATCCACGCAATCTGTTTGTCTGGCGTGCCAATCTGATTGGTGCCAGCGCTAAAGGGCATGAGTATTTTTTGAAGCATCTATTGGGTGCACAAAATGGTGTGATGCAGGATGTTTTACCGGAAGCGAAAGGCAAGGAAATTAAATGGCATAAAGATGCACCGATTGCCAAGCTCGATTTGCTGGTCGATATTAATTTTCGGCTGAATTCTACAGGGGCGTATTCGGATATTGTATTGCCGACGGCAACCTGGTACGAAAAAAATGATTTGAATACCACGGATATGCACCCGTTTATTCATCCTTTGACACAAGCGGTCGATCCAGGCTGGGAATCTAAATCTGATTGGCAGATTTTTAAAACGATTGCCAAGCGATTCTCGGAGTTAGCTGATAAGCATTTAGGCTCACAAAAAGATCTGGTGGCGTTGCCGATTTTGCATGATACACCGGTTGAACTGGCGCAACCTTTAGCTGTGCAGGACTGGAAAAAAGGCGATTGCGAACCGGTTCCGGGTAAAACCTTACCGCTGTTAAAAGTGGTGCAGCGGGATTTTGCCGATACCTATAAAAAATTTACTGCCCTGGGCCCATTATTAAAGCAACAGGGTAACAACATTAAAGGTATCGACTGGAACACCGAAAAGGAATATGAACACCTGAAGGAAATTTGTTACACCATTCAGGAAGAGGGTGTCAGTCAGGGCATGCCGTCGCTGGAACAGGATATTAACGTTTGTGAGGCTATTCTGGCGTTAGCACCGGAAACCAATGGCGATGTTGCCGTCAAGTCATGGAAGGCACTGGGCAAGAAAACCGGAATTGACCATACTCATCTGGCGCTGCCGCGTGAAGATGACAAAATTACGTTTCGGGATATTAAAGCGCAACCGCGCAAGATTATTACGGCGCCAACCTGGAGCGGAATCGAGTCTGAAAAGGTGAGCTACAATGCAGGTTACACCAATATCCATGAGCGTATTCCATTCAGAACGCTGACCGGTCGGGCGCAGTTTTATCAGGATCATCAATGGATGCGCGATTTTGGTGAAGGCTTTTGTTCTTATCGTCCTGCCGTTGATATGCGCAGCACCCGGGAAATGATCGAGAAGCTGGGCGATAAACCACATTTGCGTTTGAACTGGATAACACCGCATGGTAAATGGGGGATTCACAGTACCTACCATGACAATCTCAGAATGCTGACCCTGTCTCGGGGTGGACCGCATATCTGGATTTCGGAAGAGGATGCCGATTCTGTTGGCCTTAAAGACAATGACTGGGTTGAGGTGTTAAATATCAATGGCGCGGCTATGGTGCGTATTGTCGTCAGTCAACGGGTGCCGAATGGCATGGCCTTGATGTATCACGCACAGGAAAAAAACGTCAATGCACCGGGCTCTGAAACCACGGGTAAACGCGGCGGTATCCATAACAGTGTGACGCGGGTGACGGTGAAACCGACGCATATGATTGGTGGTTATGCGCAGCTTAGCTATGGCTTTAATTATTATGGCACGGTCGGTTCGCAACGCGATGAATATGTACTGGTGCATAAAATCGATAATCCTGAATGGCTGGAAAAGGCACTGACGGAGGATCGTGAACAGGCACTCAATCCCGATGGCGTTCATCAGGCCGCTTACAGTAGTGAACAGGATTAAAGGAAAATACAATGAAAGTAAGAGCTAATTTTTCGCTGGTATTCAATCTCGACAAATGTATCGGTTGCCATACCTGTTCTGTGACCTGTAAAAATGTCTGGACTAACCGTAAAGGTGTGGAATATGCCTGGTTTAACAATGTCGAGACCAAACCCGGCATTGGTTACCCTAAAAACTGGGAAGATCAGGAGCAGTGGAACGGGGGCTGGGAGCTGGTTAATGGTGAATTACAGTTAAAATCCGGCAATCGTAGAACAATTCTGAAAAATATCTTTCAGAATCCCAATATGCCGACGATTGATGATTATTATGAGCCGTTTACCTTTGATTATGCGCATTTGCAAAATGCCCCCCTTTCCGAGGCAACACCGACAGCACAGCCACGGTCATTGATCGATGGCCATCGCATGGAAAAAATCGAATGGGGACCTAACTGGGAAGACGATATGGGTGGCCCCTTCAAGCAGCGGGGCGAAGACAAAAATTTCGGCGATATGGAAAAACAGGTCTATGCCGAATTTGAACAGTCGTTCATGATGTATTTGCCGCGTATGTGTAATCATTGCGCAAATCCTTCCTGTGTCGCGGCGTGTCCATCCGGCTCTTTGTATAAACGAGAGGAAGATGGCATCGTTCTGGTCGATCAGGATAAATGCCGTAGCTGGCGCATGTGTATCAGCGCCTGCCCGTATAAAAAAATGTTCTACAACTGGGAATCCGGTAAGGCGGAAAAATGTACCGGCTGTTATCCGCGGGTCGAATCGGGGCTGCCAACGGTTTGTTCAGAATCCTGTGTGGGCAGAATTCGTTATAACGGCGTCATGTTATACGATGCTGATCGCATTTCAGAGCTGGCTTCGGTTGAAAATGAACAGGACTTGTATCAGGCACAACTGGATCTGTTTCTGGATCCGAACGATCCTGAAGTCATTGCGCAGGCCAAAGCCGATGGTATTCCTGAGTCATGGTTAGAAGCGGCACAGCAATCACCGATTTATAAGTTGATTAAAGACTGGAAAGTCGCATTTCCATTGCATCCGGAATTTCGTACCTTGCCGATGGTCTGGTATGTGCCGCCATTATCACCGGTCCAGTCACAAATTGATCAGGGCAATCTTGAAACAGCACCTGATGGCGTAATTCCTAAAATTGAAACATTGCGGATGCCGATAAAATATTTGGCCAATATGTTTACGGCGGGCAAAGAAGAGCCTGTTGTTTTGGCGTTAAAGCGCCTGATTGCCATGCGTAGTTTTTATCGCTCGTTGAATGTGGAAAACAAAACTGATTTGGCTGTGTTAGAGGAAGTGGGGCTGAGCGAAAGCCAGGTACGGGAAATGTATCGCTATATGGCTATTGCCAATTATGAAGACCGCTTCGTGATTCCAACCAGCCATGAAGAACTGAGGCAGGAAGATTTTCACAGTTTTCAGGGTCAAAATGGCTTCACCTTTGGCAATGATGGGTGCAGTATCAGCCCGGAAGCCTCGTTGTTTCCAGACCGACGCAAGAAGACGGAAGATATTTTGCAGTTTGTTCGTTATCATCCAGCGGCTAAACGTTCTGATGGGGAAAAAGTATGATTCCAGTCTATAAATTATTGTCTGTTCTGTTGGATTATCCTGATAAACAGATGGCAGGCTATTGGGACGATATAAAAGCCTTGCTGGCAGGGCCAGATATTACGCCAGAAGACCGGCCGGTTCTGTCAGAATTTGTTGATTGGGCATCATCCTTGCCGATAACCCGATTTCAGGCGGCCTATGTCGATACGTTTGATTTAAACAGTAAGCATTCACTGTACCTGACCTTTCATCTGTTTGATGAGCAGGATAGAGACCGTGGGCCGGCTTTGATCGAGTTATCGGAACTGTATAAAAAAACCGGCTTTGAAATTGCCGATGGCGAATTGCCCGACTATCTGCCGTTGGTTCTGGAATATGTTGCGACGATGGACGATGAGGCCAGCGCCCGGCAATTTTTACAGCAAACCACGCAGGCGATCGATATTATCGCCAGTAATCTGGAGCAGGCGGACAGCCCTTATGCGCCGCTGCTTCGTTTAATTGAACGTCATGGCGAATTAGCCAATATTGCTGCATAGGTGATCTTATGAATTTATCGAATATGATTTTTGGCGTTTATCCTTATATTGCTTTGACGACCTTTATTCTGGGCAGTTTAATCCGCTTTGATCGTGAGCAATACACCTGGAAAGCCGATTCCAGTCAATTGTTTGAAAAAGAGCAATTACGAAAGGGCAGTATTCTGTTTCATATTGGCATTCTGGCCTTGTTTTTTGGGCATTTTGCAGGGCTTGTGACGCCGCATACTGTCTTCTTGGGATTGGGCATTTCCGATATGGCGCATCAGATCATTGCCATCTCATTAGGCGCGGTTTTTGGTTTGTTATGTATGATGGGGGGTGTCATTCTGTGGCGCAGGCGCATGTTTAATCCGAGAGTTCGTGCTAATAGCCGGTTTATGGATATTTTTATTCTGGACTGGATTTTAGTCACACTGACGGTGGGTTTGATAACGATTGTTTTTTCCATCATGCATGTTATCGATGGCGATGCCTCGACTATGGTGGCATTGGCTGATTGGGTACAAAGCATATTGACTCTGAATCCAGACTATCATCTGTTGGATAATGTCGGCTTCATTTATAAATTGCACTTATTTTTAGGCATGAGCGTGTTTTTTCTGTTTCCGTTCAGTCGTCTGGTGCATGTCTGGAGCGCACCGTTGGGATACATGTTCAGGCCTTATCAACTGGTCAGAACAAAATTCGTAAAATCCCGTTAATCTATTCGGGAATGTGTGACTTTGCGCATTCCCGTCAACCTTACATATTATGAAAATCCAATTCAATGATCCGGCAACGGATTTTTCCAATGGTCTGTTTGTCATCAAAGCCTATCATGAAGACTTCCTGAAACGAGGCGAGGCCTTGTTAGCGTTAGTTGACAAAATCGGCAAACAAGGTATCGATGAAGACCTGGCCTATCAATGTATGTCGGCCTATTGGCATTACAATATTGCCAATCATCTGCATCACCGTGATGAAGAAGAGGGCGTGTTTCCGATGATGCTCGGACACTCTGCATTGACCGATGGCATGATCGAGCGATTGCTTTTGGATCATGAGGAAATCGAGAAATCCTGGGCCAGCCTGGCCAATTTTTTATCGCAACCCGATAAAATTGAAAATACGGATTATTTAAGGCATTTAGCCGAAGAATTCGAACGCTTGCAAAGAGCGCATATCAATCGTGAAGATGAAGATTTTGCCCCCAGGGTTAAAGCGCAGCTGACAGCGTCACAATTGCAACAGCTTGGTGATAAGTTGCATCACTTAAGACAAAAATCACCTGCCTGAGCCGATACCCAATAAGATAAAGTACAATGGGCATTTTGGTTTGAGGGATAACCATGCCTGAAGGTTTTGTAAAGCGACAAGATAGCTTGGGTGGCGTCTAAATGGTGCAAGATAAAAGCGCTGTTGACAAGGTGCCGTATTGGCGCTTGTCGGGTTTTTACTTTTTCTATTTTGCAACGCTCGGTGCTTTTTTACCCTATTGGAGCCTGTATCTGGAAAATCAGGGCTTTTCTGCTCTGCAAATTGGTGAATTATCGGCGTTGATGGTGGCGACTAAGATTGTTGCGCCTAATTTATGGGGAATTATCGCCGATTACACGGGCAAAAGCCTGCGCATTATCCGGCTGGCTTCTTTTTTTGCCACGCTGTTTTTCGCAGGTTTTCTATATTTCTCCGGCTATTTGTGGTTTGCCGTGCTCACGGTCATTTTCAGTTTTTTCTGGAATGCGGCCTTGCCCCAGTTTGAAGCGGTCACCTTGTTTCATTTACGGCAGGATCCACATCGGTACAGCCAGATTCGGCTCTGGGGTTCGGTGGGATTTATTTTGACTGTTTTAGGCATTGGTGGCTTTGTCGAGCATTATCCCATTGCATTATTGCCGCAGATTATCATCATGTTATTGGGGTTTATCTGGCTGAGTGCATTGATAACGCCCGAAGCGCGGATAGCGACCAGCTCACATGACAGTATCGGCATTTGGCGCATCTTGCTGCGGCCTGAAATCATCGCTTTTATTCTGGTGTATATGATCCTGCAATTGGCGCATGGGCCTTATTATGTCTTTTTTTCCATTTTTCTGGCTAAACTGGGCTATTCCGGGACTGTCATCGGGCTGTTATGGGCATTGGGTGTTTGTGCCGAAATTGTTTTATTTTTAGTGATCAAGCCTGTTTTAAGGTGGGTTTCCCTGCGCACTTTATTACTGGTCAGCATTTTTCTAAGTATCGTGCGCTGGCTCTTGATTGCGCATTATGCCGATCAAATCGTTATTTTAGCGATTGCTCAGTGTTTGCACGCGGCGACTTTCGGTTCTTCACATGTCGCGGCCATTCACCTGGTGCATCAGTATTTTGGCGATCAGCATCAGGGTAAGGGGCAAGCCTTATATAGCAGTATGAGCTTCGGGCTTGGCGGCATGTTAGGTAGTCTGTTCAGTGGTTATTTTTGGGATGAAATGGGTGCCACTTTTGTTTATTCCATGGCGGCGGGCGTTTGTTGTGTGGCTTTTTTAATCGCTTTCATCTGGATTGGTAAAACGGATGTAACTACTCAGCGTATTTAGGTGTTTACTATCAGTTACTTACTCCAGAAGACGC